>JANOJW010000580.1:0-2176 GCA_031418955.1 Hyphomicrobiales bacterium
GGCCGATCATCTTGTTGATCCGGGGAATGGGATCACGATCGCGCAGTTTTTTATCCGCGATAGCTGCCGCGTAAGTTCTCCTGCCAAGGGTTTTGTCGCGACAGCACAGCCCCGTTGGTTGTGATACACGCCGGATCAGAACCCGAGCCCCCCACACGAAAGCCTCAGGGAACTCTCATGGCCAAGATCGCCATTCTCGACGACTTCCAGAACGTGGCCCTGACGATGGGCGACTGGTCACGGCTGCAGCCGGCGCACCAGATCACGGTGTTCGACAGGCCGCTGATCGGCGTCGACGCCGTGGCCGCCGCGCTCGCCGACTTCGAGATCGTCTCGATCATGCGCGAGCGCACGCCGTTCCCGCGCGCCCTGTTCGAGAAGCTGCCCAAGCTGAAGCTGCTGGTGACGACGGGCCTCAGGAACGCCTCGGTCGACGTCAAGGCGGCGGCCGAGCGCGGCGTCACCGTCTGCGGCACCGATGGCGGCAATCACGCCACCGCAGAACTGGCCATGGGGATCATCCTCGGTCTCGCACGCAACTTCCATGTCGAGCTGGCGAACGTGCGCGAAGGCCGCTGGCAGACGACTGTGGGCCAGGATCTGCGGGGCCGCACGCTCGGTCTCGTCGGGCTCGGCCGGCTCGGCAGCGCGCTCGCCGGCTATGGGCAGGCGTTCGGCATGACGACGATTGCCTGGAGCCAGAACCTCAGCCCTGAGAAGGCCGCGGCACAGAAGTGTGCGGCCGTGTCGAAAGACGAACTATTCCAGCGGTCGGACTTCATCTCGGTGCATCTGGTGCTGTCGGACCGCTCGCGCGGGTTGATCGGGGCCCGCGAGCTGTCCCTGATGAAGCCGACGGCCTCGATCGTGAACACCTCGCGCGGTCCGATCATCGATGCCGTGGCGCTGCTTGCTGCACTTCGGGAGGGTCGCATTCACGGCGCCGGCCTCGACGTCTACGACGTGGAGCCGCTGCCGGCCGCCGAGGCGCTGCGCCGGGAACCGCGTGCGCTGCTCACGCCCCATATCGGCTATGTCACCGAGGAAGGCTACCGCGTCTTCTTCAAGGGCGTGGTCGAGGCGATCGAAGGCCACCTCGCCGGCAAGCCCGTCAAGGTGATCGCCCCGCAATAGTCGCCTCAATCTGCCGCCCTCGCCGCGACGAGGACGATGCGGGATCACGCGCCCACGACAACAGCTGCTTCCCGCACGCCATGTCCACTGCCGAAGTGCGGGCGACAACGCCTGCCGCCGAGCTGGCTTGTGGCTCGACGCTGGCGCTGCTTGGTTGGCGACAGACGCTGGCGGCGTTCGGGCAGGCTGCAGCTTCAGCCTTCGAACCGCTCGCCGGTGGTCGATGCGACGGCGGGCGGCTTCTCGCTGTCGGGCTCGGTGGGCTCGGTGAACCCGCCCTCGGCGACGAGGCGCGAGAACAGCCCGCCGTTGGCGACGAGCTCGCGGAAGCGGCCGCGCTCGACGATGCGGCCCTGGTCGAGCACGAGGATGCGATCAGCGTCGGCGACCGTCGAGAGCCGGTGCGCGATGATGAAGGTCGTGCGCCCCTCGCGCAGCGTGTCGAGCGCGCGCTTGATGCGCCCTTCCGTCTCTGCGTCGAGCGCGCTCGTCGCCTCGTCGAGGATCAGGATCGGCGCGTTCTTGAGGATCGCGCGGGCAATCGCAATGCGCTGCCGCTCGCCGCCCGACAGCGACTGGCCGCGCTCGCCGATCACGAACTGGAAGCCGCCGGGCTTGCGCATGATGAAATCGTGCGCCTCCGCGAGGCGGGCGGCGCGCTCGACCTCGGCGTCCGGCGCATCGGGGCGGCCGACGCGGATGTTCTCGGCGATGGTGCGATTGAACAGGCCTGCGTCCTGGAACACGACAGCGATGTTGTGGCGCAGCGAGTTCAGCGTCACGTCGGAGATGTCGGTGCCGTCGATGGTGATGCGGCCAGCGTCCGGCTGGCGCATGCGCTGCAGCAGCGCGAGCGTCGTCGTCTTGCCCGAGCCGGTCGGGCCGACCAGCGCCACCGTCTCGCCCGGCCGCGCCGTCAGGTCGATGTCGACGACGCCCTGTGCGCCCGGGCCATAGCGGAAGGTGACCTTGTCGAACACGATCTCGCCCTTGACGTCGTCGAGCGGCTTGGCGCCGGGCTTCTCGATCACGAGGCCGCGCG
>JANOJW010000581.1:0-4583 GCA_031418955.1 Hyphomicrobiales bacterium
TTGCGCTTCAGTTGCCCACCAGCAACCGCGCGTCACCCCTTGCGCTTCAGTTGCCCACCAGCAACCGCGCGTCACCCCTTGCGCTTCAGTTGCCCACCAGCAACCGCGCGTCACCCCTTGCGCTTCAGTTGCCCACCAGCAACCGCGCGTCAGGCGACTTCCGCCAACAGGCACTTGAGTGTCCCATAATCGAACACCCCGCCGAGGGCTGCGTGCGCTGGACCAAGCCGGCCCGAGTCGACCGTGCCGAGACGTTCGAACACGCCCATGATCTCGTCGATTTGTCCCTCGTCGAGGTCGATGACCTTGCGTGCCTCAAGGAGCCCCGCCTCGATCGCCTCGGCAAAGTGCCCGAGCACCGTCGAGCGCTCGATGCCGCGCACGGTGGCTATCTCCTCGGCGCTTTTCCCGTCCAGATGCAGCGCCAGAGTCTGGTTGACCGTTGCCGACAGCCGGTTCTCGAGCAGGGGGTGGCGCTTGAAGCGGGAGATCACCTCGATCAGGACAGCACCGTAGCGCGCGACCTTGGCGCTGCCGAGGCCGTTGATGCCGTGGAGCGCATTCAGGTCCATCGGCCGCTTCTCGGCAAGCTCGGCGAGCGAGCGGTCGTGCAGGATCACGAACGGCGGCACGTTGGCCTCCGCCGCAAGCTTGGTCCGCAGCGCCCGCAACGCTTCGAACAGCGACTGATCGCCCGGCGCGACGCGCGCGGCAGCCCCACTCGATGACTTCTGCGATGTGCTGCCGCTTTTGCCTCGTCGGGGTGCCTCGAGCACGACCGGCCGCCGCATCCGGAATTTCGCCTCCCCGCGCAACAGCGGCCGCGCCGTCTCGTCGAGCTGCAAGGTGCCATGCCCTTCCGTGTCGGCAACGAGATGGCCGGCCGCCACGAGTTGTCGGAACAGCACGCGCCAGTCGGCCGCCGGCGTGTCGCGGCCGATGCCCCACACCGACAGGCGGTCATGGCCGTTGCGTTCGATACGCGGGTCGGCCTTGGCGGTGAGCACGTCGACCACATAGCCGACGCCGAAGCGCTGCCCCGTGCGATAGACGGCCGACAGCGCCATCTGCGCGAGCGTGGTGCCATCGACGGTCGCCGGCGGATTGAGGCAGTTGTCGCAATTGCCGCAGCGCTGTTCCGACCGCTCGCCGAAGTAGCCGAGCAACGCCTGCCGCCGGCAGGCCACCATCTCGCCCAGACCGATCAGGGCGTCGAGCTTGGCCCGCATCAGCTGCTTGTGCGCCTCGCTCGCCTCGGACTGTTGTAACCACTGGCGCTGCGTGACGATGTCCTGCAGGCCATAGGCCATCCACGCATTGGCAGGCTCGCCGTCGCGGCCCGCCCGCCCGGTCTCCTGATAGTAGGCTTCGATCGATTTCGGCAGATTGAGGTGGGCGACGAAGCGCACGTCCGGCTTGTCGATCCCCATACCGAAGGCGATCGTCGCGCAAACAATGATGCCGTCCTCCTTCAGGAAGCGCTGCTGGGAGATGCGGCGCTCGTCGGCCGGCAAACCGGCGTGGTAGGCGATCGCAGTGCGACCTTTCCCGCACAGCCACGCGGCTGTCTCCTCGACGCTCTTTCGCGACATGCAGTAAACGATGCCGGCATCGGCTGGATGCTCGCCGTCGATGAACTGCCACAGCCGCTCGCGCGCCGACATCGAACCCATCTCGGCAATGGTGTAGCGGATGTTCGGCCGGTCGAAGCTCGCAACGAACCGGGCGGCGCCGTCGAGAGAAAGCTCGTGCGCGATCTCCTCGCGCGTCTTCTGGTCGGCGGTGGCGGTCAACGCGATGCGCGGGATGCCGGGGAAGCGCTCCGCCAGCACGCGCAACTGGCGATACTCGGGACGGAAGTCGTGGCCCCACTGGGACACGCAGTGCGCCTCGTCGATGGCAAACAGCGCGATCTTCGCGCCGCCGATCAACGACAGCATGCGCTCCTGCACCAGCCGCTCGGGCGCGACGTAGAGGAGATCGAGATCGCCCGATTGCAGCGCCGCCTCGACGCCGCGCTGGGCGCTCATGTCGAGCGTCGAATTGAGGAAGGCGGCACGCACGCCAAGCTCGCGCAGCGCGTCGACCTGATCCTGCATCAGCGCGATCAGCGGCGACACCACGATGCCGACGCCGTCACGAACCAGCGCCGGGATCTGATAACACAGCGACTTGCCGCCGCCGGTCGGCATCAGGGCCAGCACGTCTTGCCCCAAGACCAGCGTCTCGATGATCTTCGCCTGATGCAGACGGAACGACTTGTAGCCAAACACCGTCTCGAGCACCTTTTGGGCGGCCGCGAGATCGGGGGCGGCCGGAGCCTTTGCCAGCGCGGCGCTGCGGGACATCGGGCGGGCGTCCTGTGACAAATGGGAGTTGGAGGCTATCGCGAGTCAGGTCTCAGAGCCTGGCTCGCCACCGTATGACCCAAGTGCTGCGCCAGAAGCAGTACGGAAGTCGTGAAGCTGCATGAACATACAAAGAACGTCAACATGAACGGCCGGCAACGCCGGCTTCAGAACCGGTTCAGACGTGCCCCGCTAGTCTCGCAAGTATGGTGGACTGAGATGTGCCGGGCGCTAGAATGGCACTCAAGGCTCACCCAGGGTTTCCGGAAAACCAGCCGGATGGGGACAACGAGGACGAAGATGACCACGAACCGCATGATCGCCGCTCTCTCTGTGATCGCCGCCCTGGGCCTTGCCCTGACCCCGCGCTCGGCCGAGGCGCAGGCCAACTGCGACTGGTACGCCAAGACCGCGCTGAAGCAGCAGCAGGACAACGAGCGCCTGAAGTGCAATCTCAAGGGCGCGGAGTGGAGCTCGGACCTGCGCGCGCACATGACCTGGTGCGCGGGCGTCGCGCCTGACGCGTGGAAAGCCATCGCCCAGAAGCGCGACCAGGCGCTCGCCCAGTGCGCGAAGAAGTGAGCGCGAAGGCGTCATCAGCCAGTCGCCTTGAGCTTTGCGCGGCCGCTCCGGCATACAGGGCGGCCGCGACGATTCTCACTCCCGTTTGCGACTAATCCGCAGTACGAGGAGCCGTGATAGCCTTTTCGGGGGTCTCGATGCGCAAACTGATCGTGCTGATTGTCCTTGGCCTCATCGGCTTCTACGTCGCCTGGCCCGCCTGGAGCGGCTACAAGATCGCGGAAGCCTTCCGCGAAAGCGACAAGGGGCTGCTCGAAAGCAAGATCGACTTCCCCGCCGTGCGCCAGTCGCTGCGTCCCGCCATCGCTTCCGAGGTCGCGACCGCCGTCGAGCGGGCAAAGCGCGATGCAGGCCCGCTTGGCGCTCTGATCGCCGGCCAGCTCAAAGACGACGTCGTCGCGCGGCTCGCGGAAGGGGCGCTGACCACTGTCGTCACGCCCGACAACCTGCTGCGGATGGCGCGCCACGGCGGCAACATGCGCGAGGCCTTCGAGAAGGTCATGATCGAGCAGATCGGCAAGACCGCCGGCGGCCTGCCGGGCGGGGGCGCTGGCGACGGCGGCGGCGTGCGCCTGCCCGGCGGCATCCAGCTTCCAGGCGGCTTGAGCCAGTTGCCGGGTCTTGGACGCCGCCAGCAGGCTGGCAACCCACCGGCCGAGACGCCGAAAGCCGAGGCGCCGGCCACCAGCGACAAGGGCGAGAAGCCCAAGTTCGGTCTCGGAAACGTCAAGTCGTTCGGCTTCAACGGCCCGCTCTGGTTCTCGGTCGGCGTCGCCCGCGATGCCAACGCCAAATATGCCGACGTCACAGCGCATCTGGCCTTCAAGGACTGGGACTGGAAGGTCGTCGGCGTCACGCCGCGCCCCCTTCAAAAGCAATAAGGGCACTAACCGTGGCCGACCTGTTCGATCTCGCCGTCATCGGTGGCGGCATTGCGGGTCTCGTCGCCGCGCGCGAGGCGGCCGTCGCCGGCGTCCGCGTTGCTCACATCTTGGGTGCGGACGTGATGGGCGGTCTCGTCGCCAACGTCGGCGCACTCGACGATTTCACGGGCGGTCCGGTTGCCGGCATCGATCTCGCCGCAACCTTGATGTCGGAGGCGGCCGACCACGGCGTGCTGCCGGTGATGGAGGATGCCCGCAGCCTCGCTAACCACGGCGACCATTATCGGATCACGGCGGGCGGCGAGACGATCAATGCCAGGGCCGTGATCCTCGCGACGGGCGCGCGGCTCAGATCCCTCGACGTGCCCAGAGCCGCGAAATTTGCCGGCCGCGGCGTCTCGCAGTGCAGCTGGTGCGACGGGCCGCTCTATCGCGCCAAATCGGTCGTGGTGGTCGGCGGCGGCGATGCGGCGGCGCAAGAGGCGCTGCACCTCACCGAGCATGCCGCGAAAGTCACGCTGCTGGTGCGCGGCTCAGCCCTCAAGGCGCGGCCGGACTATCGGCTCCAACTCGCAGCCAATCCGCGCATCGAGGTGCGCACCGGCACGACGGTGGCGGCGATCGAGGGCGGCGATGCAGTGACCGGCGTGCGTGTGCGCACCGGCGCGAGCGACAGCGTGCTGCCGGCTGACGGTGTGTTCGTGTTCATCGGCCTCGCGCCGGCGACGGCGTGGCTGCCCGCCGGCCTCGCGCGCGATGCCAGCGGGGC
>JANOJW010000582.1:0-5404 GCA_031418955.1 Hyphomicrobiales bacterium
GGCGCACAGCGCGCCTCGCAGCTTGAGGGTGGTTCGGAACTCGGGACGGGTCGGCACAAGTGGCCGCCGGAACGCGCGCCAAAGTGTTCGGCGGACGCCTCCAAGTCAATGCGGCACGCCCTGCATCGTGAAGATGTCAGGCCCGCAAACGCCATTTTACGAATGAAGGCGCGCGGACTGACGGCTGTAGATGCTCAGATGCCCTGGCCGTCGACTTCTTTTTTGAGGTCGTCGTGGATCTGCTTGGCGCCGGACGCGTAGGGGTGGATCTCGAGCAGCTGCTGCATCACCTTGTAGGCGCCCTTCTTGTTGCCGGTATCGCGCCAGATCTGGGCGAGGCCTTCGAGCGCCTTGTAGTGGTTCGGGTCGAGCGCCAGCACACGCCGCAGATCGCCGACGGCCGCCTCATAATTGTTCTCGGTGAAGTGGTAGTAGGCGCGCTGGTTGAAAGCTTCCGGATAGTCAGGCGCCAGATCGACCGTCCGGTCGAGCAGGCGCAAGGCCAAGTCCTTCTTCTTCTCGGTGATCGCTTTGGACGAGCGCTGCATCAGCAGGTTGACGGTGTCGCTGCCGGAGTACGCCCACAGCCGCTCGATCGCACCGGAGACCTTCTTGGCGGACTCCTCGTCCTCGGCGGTCTGCAGCTGAGCGTACAAGTCGGCGAGCTGCTTCACCTTCTCATCGGCCGTCTGCGGCGTTTTGGTGCGCGCGATGGCACGGCGCCCGGCCGGCGTCGAGGGATCGCCCTTTTCCTCAGGCTTGGTGGGGCCGGCCTGGTCCGATTTCGGTTTCGGACGCTTGCCGGTATTGCTGCCGCCTTCACCGACATCGGGCGTTGCCGCGCGTGGCTGAGTTGGGGGGGCCTGCGTCGGCGGCGCCTGGGCAAGGCCGGGTGCGATCGAGAACAGGTACGCAAAAAGGCCGGTGAACACGAGGGTTCGACCGGTCCCGAAACGCGAATGGAGGATCAATCTGGACATGGTGTCAGCATACTCGACGCGAACTGTGGCGTCAAAATGCCCTACCTGCGGCCCGCGATCAACTCAAGATCAACCTTGGCGCGCCTTGAAGCGGCGGTTGGTCTTGTTGATCACATAGACGCGGCCCTTGCGGCGCACGATGCGGTTGTCGCGATGGCGACCACGCAGCGATTTCAACGAGTTCCGGACTTTCATCGTGCCCACCGGTGAGTTTTCTATGGTTCACGGCGACAACAGGCCAAGCCACCATATTGGGCCATAGCCGCTTCGGACCGACGGAACCTCGTAAAGGTCGCTTCTCCTAGGGGCTGGGTTACAGGCTGTCAAGGTTGGGGCGGGTCGTTGTGGCGCGGCGGTCTTTGCATTGTTGATCAGGACCGCCTATATTGAGCGTGCTGGATTCGTCCAGCTATGGTGATAAACGGACATCGGAATAAGCCTTTCGGACCCGGGGGCAGTACCCGGCGCCTCCACCAATGGGGGCGAACTAGGATCGACGAGGGTGTAAAGGGTGCTCTTTTGCCCGGCATGATACCACCGTTATCGGGTCACACAGATAGTTGCCAATGACAACTATGCTGAGGCCGCTCTCGCTGCGTAATGCAGCTGGAGTTGTCTGAACTTAAGCCCTGACGTCTAGCAACGGCAGGCGCGGTCCGGGGGCACCGGGCAACAGAAGCCCCCACTTTCTTCCCGCTGCCGGCAACGGTTAGCGGGCAGGCTGCGGGATTTATGGGCGCGGGTCTCGATGTCGGCAGGGCAACACATCGACTATGACGGGCTGGTGCGTGGCGCCATCCTCGAGGCGAAGCGCAGCGTCTTGCGTCAGGTGCTGACGCATGTGGCGAAGACCGGGCTCGTCGGCGGCCACCATTTCCTGATCGCCTTCAATACGCAGGCGCCCGGCATCATCCTGTCGAAACGGCTGCGCGAGAAGTACCCCGCCGAGATGACGATCGTCCTCCAGCACCGCTACTGGGATCTGGAAGTCGACGACAACGGCTTCGAGGTTAAGCTGACCTTCGACAGCATTCCGGAACGTCTGGGCATTCCGTTCGCCGCCATCAAGGCGTTCTACGACCCGAGCGTGCCTTACATGATGCCGTTCGAGGACGTCGACGCCGACGCCAGCGGCCGCACCGTGGATGGGGATGCGGGAGACGCGGTACGCAACGATCGCCGCCAACGACCATCCCGCAGACCGCGGGCTGCCGAACGCTCCGATCGCCTCGACGCCGAGTTGCCGACCGAGCCCGCGACAAAGTCGTCGACAGCTGCGCCCGAGCGCGGTGCTGCCGACGTGCCGACGCCGGCAGCAGCGGTGCCTCCCGCGCCCGCGCAGTTGCGGGCCATGCCGCGCACGAAGCCGGTCGCTGCCGAAGCCAAGGCGACCGGCGAGACCTCTGCCCCCGCCTCGCCTCATCCTGCCGGTGCCGGTGAGGCGAGCGCCAAAGTCCTGGACCTGAGCTCGTTCCGGAAGAAGAAGTAGGAAAGCAGCGGCTCTTCAAGAGCGGCGTCTTGGTGCGGAAACAGCGATGGGCTGCGAACACCTAACCGTTGACGTAGATGTTGACCCGTCGGCGTTTACGGCCGATCCACGCCAGCAGCAGGCCGAACAGGCCGAGCACGACCCAGGCCGGCAACCGCAATAGCCGCAGCAATCCCAGCTCCCAGATCACCGGGCTCAGGTGCCGGTTGACGAAGATGCGCATGGTGTCGAGGGCGGCTGGAAAGAAGCTCTCCCAGTGATCCCCAAACGACGTGATGACAAGCCCGGCGCCGCCCGCCAGCGTGCGGGTGCCGTCATAGACGAGGGCGATCACCGCCACGAGCAGCAGCGGCCGCGCGATCATACGCAGCACGAAGGCGGCAGCGGCTCGCGTGCTCTCCGACAGGATCAGCGCAGCAACCAGGATGCCGGGCGCGATGTAGACCGCGTTGATGATCAGGAAATCGATGACCTTGCCGACCATGGCCAGGGTATGCCTCGACGGTTGCCGCAGCTTGCTCGTACAGCGCCCGCGTGCCCGAGGCAACCACTGCCAAAGGTGTGGCGCCTGGTCTTCAGATGTTACGAAATCATCCGACCAATGGCACGGTTGCCGCCCGCTCCAGCCTGCCGATAGATTGCCATCAAACACGAGCAACCGTCGAGGAGCGCCCCCATGTCCGACAAGATCTACACCGTGCCGGCCGAGTGGGCCGCCCGCGCCTGGGTCGACGATCAGAAATATCAGGCCATGTACAAGCGCTCGGTGCAGGATCCGAGCGGCTTTTGGGGCGAGATGGGCCGCCGCATCGACTGGATCAAGCCGTACACCAAGGTCAAGAACACCTCCTACGACCCGGGCAACGTGTCGATCAAATGGTACGAGGACGGCACGCTCAACGTCTCGGCCAACTGCATCGACCGGCACCTGAAGACGCGGGCAAACCAGGTCGCGATCATCTGGGAGGGCGACGATCCGACCCAGGACGAGAAGATCACCTACGCGCAGCTGCACGAGCGGGTGTGCAAGTTCGCCAACGTCTTGAAGGCCAACGGCGTCAGGAAGGGCGACCGCGTCACCATCTACCTGCCGATGATCCCCGAGGCGGCCTACGCCATGCTCGCGTGTGCGCGGATCGGCGCCGTGCATTCCGTGGTGTTCGGCGGCTTCTCGCCGGAGAGCCTCGGCAACCGCATCGAGGACGCGGACTCGAAGTTCATCGTCACGGCGGACGAGGGCGTGCGCGGCGGGCGTCCGATCCCGCTGAAGAAGAACACCGACGAGGCGCTCGCCAAGTGCGGCAAGGGCGACGAGAAGGTGCTGGTGGTCAAGCGGACCGGCGGCAAGATCGACTGGAAGGCGGGACGCGACGTGTGGCTTCACGACGAGCTGGTCAAAGTGAATGCCGACTGCCCGCCGGTGGAGCTGTCCGCCGAGGACCCGCTGTTCATCCTCTACACGTCGGGCTCGACGGGGAAGCCCAAGGTCGTGCTGCTCAGCATGGGAGGCTACATCTCGTTCGCCGCGATGACGCAGCTGTACGTGTTCGACTACCACGAGGGCGACATCTACTGGTGCACCGCCGACGTCGGCTGGGTCACCGGCCACAGCTACATCCTCTACGGGCCGCTCGCCAACGGCGCGACTACCCTCATGTTCGAGGGCGTGCCGAACTACCCGACGGCATCGCGATTCTGGCACGTCGTCGACAAGTGGAAGGTCAACATCTTCTACACGGCGCCGACCGCGATCCGCGCGCTGATGGGCGCCGGCGACGATTTCGTGAAGCGCGCCAGCCGCGCCTCGCTGCGGCTCCTCGGCTCGGTCGGCGAGCCGATCAATCCCGAGGCCTGGGAGTGGTACGCGCGCGTCGTCGGCGACAGCCGCTGTCCCGTGGTCGACACCTGGTGGCAGACCGAGACCGGCGGCATCCTGATTACCCCGTTGCCCGGCGCCACGCGCACGAAACCGGGATCAGCGACCCTGCCGTTCTTCGGCTGCCAGCCCGCGCTCGTCGACGACAAGGGCAACCTGCTCGAGGGCGAGGCGAGCGGCAATCTCGTCATACTCGACAGCTGGCCCGGCCAGATGCGCACCGTGTTCCGCGACCACGAGCGCTTCGTGCAGACCTACTTCTCGACCTACAAGGGCATGTACTTCACGGGCGATGGCTGCCGCCGCGACAAGGACGGCTACTACTGGATCACGGGGCGCGTCGACGACGTGATCAACGTGTCGGGCCACCGGCTCGGCACGGCGGAAGTCGAGAGCGCGCTCGTCGCGCATCCGAAGGTCGCCGAAGCCGCCGTGGTCGGTGCGCCGCACGAGCTCAAGGGCCAGGGCATCTACTGCTACGTGACCTTGATGGCCGGCGAGAAGGGCTCCGACGACCTGAAGAAGGAGCTGGTGGCCACTGTCCGCCGGATCATAGGCCCGACCGCGTCGCCCGACTGGATCCAGTTTTCGCCGGGCCTGCCGAAGACGCGCTCGGGCAAGATCATGCGCCGCATCCTGCGCAAGATCGCCGAGGACGATTTTTCGAACCTCGGCGACACCTCGACGCTCGCCGACCCAGCCGTCGTGACGGACCTCGTCGACAACCGCCAGAACCGCGCGGCGGCGAAGGCTGGGTGAGGGGTGCGGCGTGACCGGCTGTGCAGTCGGTGGGGGCGTGCACAGTCTCGACCGTTGTGCACCACCTGTCCCCTGCCCTTCACCCGCCGAGGGGAAGGGAGGAGCACGCCGCGTCGTCGTCTTGTCGAGCTGAACTTTTGTAAGTGTGATTGCCTGCCAACCCTAAAATAGACGGTCAGCCTCGGCTTGAGCGTCGATCTCGGGGCCTTCGACCGGAAATACAAGGACCCGCTCGGGATCGACGATGATGCCGATGTCGCCCTCTCCCACCGGCACCTCGCTCTCGCGCATGCGGGCTTT
>JANOJW010000583.1:0-4354 GCA_031418955.1 Hyphomicrobiales bacterium
GGCCTCGCTGTGATGATCGGCCTCGTCGTGCTCGTCTACTTCGTCGCGACCAAACTCGGCGGCTTGGAGCCCGGCCTCGCCAAGGTCGCGCCCGAGCGCCTCGCGCCCCTTGCCGTCGGCGAGGACGGCTGGCTCGGAAAATTCGAGAAACTCGCCATCGTCTTTGGCGGCAGCCTCGTCTCGGTCGAGATCATCTCGCGGCTTCTCGGCGCACGCTCGGCGCAAGTCGCCCGCACCGGCACCCTGATCGGCGGCCTCATGTATCTGGTGGTGGGCCTGATGCCGGTCTACTTAGGGCTCGTCGGCCCGAGCCTGATCAAGGATCTGGCCGAACCCGAGCAGATCGTGCCCAAACTCGCCGAGGCGTACCTGCCGCCGCTCGCCTACGCGCTCTTCCTGGGCGCCCTCGTCTCGGCGATCCTCTCCGTCGTGCACGCCGCGCTGCATGCGCCCGCAGCCCAGATCTCCCACAACATCCTGGTGCGGCTGCGACCCGATACCTCCCCCAAGGCGCGCCTCACCCTGGTGCGACTGACGGTGCTGGTGCTGAGCGTCGTGGCAACTCTCATGGCGCTCTCCGTCGAGCGCATCAAGGAGCTGGTCGAAATCGCCTCCGCCTTCGGCAGCGCTGGCGCGGTGATCGTCGTGCTGTTTGGCCTGTTCACGCGCTTTGGCGGCGCGGGCGCGGCGGCGACCTCGCTGATCGCGGGCATCCTGACCTGGGTGTGGGCGAAGTACTTTTTCCAGCTCAAGGCCCCCTACCTGATGGGCCTGGGCGCAGCCTTCGCCATCTACATCATCGTCGCCATCCTGGAACGCGGCGACGAAAAGCGGATATAGCGATGGGGTCAGACCCTCGGGTCCGGCTCCGTGCTCCAGCAGCCCGGGTCTGCGCCATCAGGCCGCGCGCACCGGCACGTCAGAATAGTCGATCTCGGCCTCGGCCTTCGAGAGGTCGTGCGCGATCTGCAGGTTGAGCCAGAAGCGCGGGTCGGTCTTGAAGTAGCGGCCGAGGCGGATCGCCGTGTCCGCCGACACCGCGCGGCGGCCTGCGATGATCTCTGTCAGCCGGTTCGATGGGACGCCGATCGCCGTCGCCAAGGCGCGCGCGCTGAGGTCGAGCGGCTTCAGATACTCTTCCGCCAGCACGTCGCCCGGATGCGTCTGAACACGCCGCGGGCTCTTGGTCTTTTTCCCTGTCATCACAAACCTCAGTGATAGTCGACGATCTCGACGTCCTCAGGGCCGTCATCACCCCAGCGGAAGCAGATGCGCCACGTGCTGTCCGAGGCGGTCACTCGCGAGACTCGCGAGTCGATTACCTGGTGGCGACCGCAAGTCGCGCAGCGAAGTGGCGGCGTTCAACATGTCGAGCTTGCGATTTGCGACGCTTGCGATCAACCTCCACTGAGCAGGGCAGATGCCGTACCGATAGAAGTCCTCGGTCGCACGGTCGGCGAAGCTCTGGATCATGCCAAATGCTATGATACGTGACGCGTATTGTCGATCCGAGAATGAACTTCGAATGCAAAACGAAGCGACCGGTGCGTCGTTGGACACACCGGCCGCATCTCAGTCAAATCGGAGAAGCCCTCACGCCCCCAGTTGCGGCGCGATCTTGTTGCAGGCGTCGATCAGGCCCTTCACGCTTTCGACCGACTTCATGAACATCTGCCGCTCGGCGCTGTTCAAGTCGATCTCCAGGATCTTCTCGACGCCGCCCTTGCCGATGATGACCGGCACGCCGACGTAGAGGCCCTTGACGCCGTACTCGCCGTTGAGGAATGCGGCCGCCGGCAGCACGCGGCGCTTGTCGCGGATGAAGCTCTCGGCCATCTGGATTGCGGCTGACGCTGGCGCATAGAACGCCGAGCCGGTCTTCAGGAGGCCGACGATCTCGCCGCCACCCTTCCTCGTGCGATCGACAATCTGGTCGAGCCGCTCCTGGGACAGCATGCGCATCTTGATGAGATCGGGCAGCGGCACTCCGCCGACCGCCGAGTAGCGCACGAGCGGCACCATGTCGTCGCCGTGGCCGCCCAGCACGAACGCCGTCACGTCCTCGACGGAGACCTTCATCTCCTCGGCGAGGAACATGCGGAAACGGCCGGTGTCGAGCACGCCGGCCATGCCGACCACCTTGTTCTTCGGCAGGCCGCAGGCCTTCTGCAGCGCCCACACCATGGCGTCGAGTGGGTTGGTGATGCAGATCACGAAGGCGTTCGGCGCGTACTTCTTGATGCCCGCGCCCACCTGCTCCATGACCTTGAGGTTGATGCCGAGCAGGTCGTCGCGGCTCATGCCGGCCTTTCGCGGCACGCCAGCTGTCACGATGATGACGTCGGCGCCCTCCATGTCGGCGTAGCTGTTGGTGCCGCGCATGCCGGAATCGAAGCCTTCGATGGCGCCCGCCTGCATGAGGTCGAGCGACTTGCCGGCGGGCATGCCCTCCGCGATGTCGAACAGAACCACGTCGCCCAGCTCCTTCAGGCCGACGAGGTGGGCGAGCGTGCCGCCGATCATGCCGGCGCCGACGAGGGCGATCTTGCTGCGTGCCATGGGAAGGCTCTCCGTGTGGGCAGGCGTCAGGGCCAGGGCGCGAACCCCGGCATCGCGCGTGGGATTAGCGGGAAACGGGAGGCTGAGCAAGGCTGTAGGTCGGGTAGAGCGCTCTGCACTCGCGAGACCCGACGCGTCACGACGCTGCGTTGTCGGGTCTCGGCCGCAAGTGCAGCGCGGCCTACTCCCCGACCTACCCGACGCCGCTTCAGGCTTGCCCGTCGGGGGCCTTCCATGATGGATTGACGACCAGGATACCGTTTCGGGCCGGCCCGAACCTCTTGAGATAAAGGACATCAGTCATGGCATCGAGCAAGGTCGCGATCATCACCGGCGGCGGCACCGGCATCGGGGCTGCGGCAGCGCTGGCGATGCAGGAGGATGGCTGGAACGTCGTGATTGCCGGCCGGCGCCAGGCCGAGCTCGACAAGACAGTCGGCATGGCGAAGTCCGGCGGCGGCCGCATGCTGGGCGTGGCAACCGACGTGTCGCAGCAAGACCAGGTCAAGCGCCTGTTCTCGGAAACGAAGAAGGCGTTCGGCCGTCTCGACTTCCTGTTCAACAACGCCGGCATGGGGCTCCCCGCCGGCCCCATGGAGGACATCAAGCTCGAGGACTGGAAGCGCGTCGTCGACCTCAATCTCACCGCCTGTTTCATGTGCGCGCAGGAGGCGATCCGCATGTTCAAGGAGCAAAAGCCGCAAGGTGGCCGCATCGTCAACAACGGCTCGATCTCCGCCCACGTGCCGCGCCCCATGTCGGTCGCCTACACCGCGACCAAGCACGCCATCACCGGCCTGACGAAGTGCATCCAACTCGACGGGCGGCCGTTCAACATCGCCGCCGGCCAGATCGACATCGGCAATGCCGACACCAACATGGGCGGGCGCATGAAGGCGGGCGTGCCGCAGCCGCGCGGCGACATCATGCCGGAGCCGGTGTTCGACGTGACGCACTGCGGCTCGGCCATCCGCTATATGGCAAGCCTGCCGCTCGACACCAACGTGTTCGAGCTGATGATCAAGGCGACCAACATGCCGTTCGAGGGGCGTGGCTGAGCTGCGAGCCAAAGGAAAACGCACGGAGCAGGCAGGGGCATACCCGCTCCGTGCGGTCGCGGCGGGCTTGGGGCCCGTACGACTGGCCCACCGGTGGCCGGCGAAACGCCGACCGGGGAGGCCATCCGTCACTGAACGATCGAGACCGTCGAGCGCCGGTGAAATCGAATTTGTAGCAATTGCCGAGGACTGTCATTCCGATCCGTAAATCGGAATGAAGTATCCATTAAATCCACAAGACCGATTTCGTCCTGTATCGTGAGCGCAACCTCGTCGAGCGCTTCTTCGGCAAGCTCAAGCGATACCGGGCCATCTCAACGCGCTATGACAAGCTCGCCAACACATTCCTTGCGGCGGTCGCGCTGGTTTGCATACTGTTCTGGCTCAACTGACGACACGCCCTAGTTTGGCTGCCGACATGCGCAGTTGGTGATACCCAGACTGCAAGTGTTGCATTGCACTCGTGCAACCAGCACGAAGTCAGGGGTGCGCGTCCTGATTCGGGCCAGCCATGTACAAACGCCTCTTGAGCGCTCTCGCCTTCCTTACGATTCTCGCCGTCTGCCTTGCGGGTGCCCTTCATGCCACTTGGTGGACTGTGGTGGCAGGAATGTGCGCGCTTGTCGTCGTTTCCCTGAGCGACCGCTGGAGCCTTCAAGGGTTCGGACACGGGCGCGGTCAGTCGGTCTCTGATCCTACTCAATTGCTGTCCAGTGTTTTGAACGCCGGTGTCATCG
>JANOJW010000584.1:0-1973 GCA_031418955.1 Hyphomicrobiales bacterium
GGGGTCGACGGCTTTTCCTCCGCCACCAGCGACTCCGCCCCCACCCGGGGCGCGCCCCGGCCGCGGGCCGGCTGGGCCGCGGCCGGACAGGCGCTGGCTGCTCCGCCTGTCGCGGGCTCGGCCGCGCGCATCTTCACCGGCGCGGTTATGCCGACTGGACACGACACGGTCGTGATGCAGGAGGATATCTCCCTCGTCAGCGAGGGCGAAACGCAGCGCGTCGCAATTCCCGCCGGGCTGAAGGCCGGGGCCAATGTCCGCCGCGCTGGCGAGGACGTGCGCGCAGGCGAGCAGTTGTTGGCCGCGGGTCATCTCGTCCGCCCGCAGGACCTTGCGGCGCTGGCCTCGATCGGGTTGGCCGACGTCGCCTGCTTTGCTGAGCTCTCGGTCGGCATCCTGTCGTCGGGCGACGAGGTGGTCCGCGTCGGAGCGGGCGCGTTGAAACCGGGCCAAGTCTACGACGCCAATGCGCCGATGCTCGAGGCCCTGGTGCGCGCAGCAGGCGCCCGGGCCCAAGACCTGGGCGTGCTCGCCGACCGCGCGGACGCCGTGCGCGAGGGCCTGTCGGACGCAGCACGCGACCATCACGTGCTCATCACGACCGGCGGCGCCAGTCGCGGCGAGGAGGACCACATGGCCGCCGCCGTCGAGGCGCTGGGCACGCGCCACCTCTGGCAGCTCGCCATCAAGCCGGGGCGGCCCATGTCATTCGGCCAGATCGGCGACACCATTGTCGTCGGCTTGCCCGGCAATCCCGTCGCCGTGTTCGTCTGCTTTCTGATGTACGTCTACCCGATGCTGCGCCGGCTCGGCGGGGCGCCGTGGCCCGAACCGCGCCGCCTGAAGCTTCCCGCCGCCTTCGACTTCGTGGGCCGAAAGCCTGGCCGACGCGAGTTCTGGCGCGGCATGTACGTCGACGGCCCATCGGGTTTGGCGATCGACAAATTCAAGCGCGACGGCTCGGGCTTGATCTCGGGCTTGCGCGCCGCCGACGGCCTGATCGACATCCCCGACGACCACGGCGACGTCCAAGCTGGCGACCTCGTCGACGTCATCCCCTTCACCGAGTTCGGCATCGTCGGGCGGTAAGCTTGGGGCCTGCGTTCACGCGATTGGCCAAGCCTTGCCACAAACCCGTCGGGGCTAAGCCACAAACCCCGCGTATCGGCTCAAGGCTGGCCAGCTCGTAATCGTGGCGGCCTGAAACCCGATCGGCGGCCCGATGCTTGCGCTCGTCAGACTGTTCTCGCATGCGCTCGAGCTGGTGCTCGGTGGGTTTATGCGTCTGAGCCGCTTCCTGTTCGTTTCAGTCGCCTTCAATCCCAAGCTCGGGCCGCTCCGTCATGTGTTCACGGCGCTGGCCGGCTACGTCGTGTTCGCCCTGCTGCTCGTCTACGTGATCGCGCCCGTCCGCGGCTTCATCGGCCATCACTACATGGGCGACAAGTTGCGCTACGACGCCGAGCGTTGGTTAGCTACCGCCATCTACGATCCGAAGGGCAACTTCGTCGGCACCTTCGATCCCCGCCTCGACAGCCAGCGCGACGTCAACTGGACCGACGAGACCATCGAACTCGGCGGCTATCAGGCGACGCCCGATCACAAGTCGATCCCCGTCCGCGAGGTGCCGGACGCCTACTGGCAATGCCTCTCCTATCACGAGGACCGCTACATCGGCGGCCTGCTCAACCCCTACGGCATCGACCTGATGGGCGTGCTGAAGATCCCGTACTCGTCGGTGAAGCGATCGATCGCCCTGAAGCGCCCGGTGCTGGGCGTCGGCGGCTCGACGCTGCCGATGCAGTTCGTGCGCGTCATCTACAAGACGCCGCCGAACGCGCGGGAAGGCGGCTTCAAGAAGCTGCGGCGCAAGATGGGCGAGTGGTGGCTGGCGCCGGTGATCTATCACGAATTGACACGCGGCGACGACACGCGCCTGAAGCAATGAGCAGCTTGACGAACGGCCGCGCGAT
>JANOJW010000585.1:0-3057 GCA_031418955.1 Hyphomicrobiales bacterium
GTCCTCCGGTCCCCAGACGTAGAGTGCCAGATCCTTCAGCATCAGCACGATGCCGAACGTGGCGATGAGTTGCAGCAGCTCGGGCGCGGCGTAGATGCGGCGCAGGATCGCCACCTCGATAGCCGCGCCGAGGGCGGCCACGGCCAACGCCGCCAGCAGCGCGCCGCCCCAGAAGCCGAGCGCGCCACCGCCCAGGCGCGTGAACAGCGTCGTCGCCGCATAGGCGCCGAGCATGTACAGCGAGCCGTGCGCGAAATTGACGATGCGCGTGACGCCGAAGATCAGCGTCAGCCCGAGTGCGACGAGGAACAGCAGCGAGGCGCTGGCGAGCCCGTTCAAGGTCTGGATCATGAAAGAGGAGAGCATTTCGGCGACTTTTGTGGCGGACAGGCTCTGGCCGCCCGAACAGTTGATACTGACGCACATCGGGCCGCTCGAGGGCAAGCTTGCGATTGAGGCACGATGAAGCCGCCCCGCCGCTCCGCCTCAAACCATCTTGAGCCGTCGGCGGTTCGCCCCTAGGACCTTGGGCCAGATCCGGTGTTGCCCTGAGAGAGATGCGCCATGGCCCAGACCGCCAAAGCCCAGACCGCCAAAACGGCCCAGACCGCCTAAACGGCCCAGACCGCCAAAACGGCCCCGACCACCCTCTACGACAAGATCTTCGCCGACCATGTGGTCGAGACGAAGCCCGACGGCACCTGCATTCTCTACATCGATCGCCATCTCGTGCACGAGGTGACGAGCCCGCAGGCCTTCGAGGGGCTGCGGATGGCCAAGCGCGGGGTCCGCGCGCCGGAGAAAACGCTCGCCGTCGTCGACCACAACATCCCGACCTCCGATCGCCGCCTCGGCATCAAGGAGGAGGACGCGCGCATTCAGGTCGAGACGTTGGCGAAGAACGTCAAGGACTTCGGCATCGAGTACTTCGACGAATTCGACCGCCGGCAAGGCATCGTGCACGTGATCGGCCCCGAGCAGGGCTTCACGCTGCCCGGCACCACGATCGTATGCGGCGACAGCCACACGTCCACGCACGGCGCGTTCGGCGCGCTGGCGCACGGCATCGGCACCTCCGAGGTCGAACATGTGCTCGCAACGCAAACGCTGCTGCAGCGCAAGGCGAAGAACATGCGCATCACCGTCGACGGCACGCCGGGGAAGGGCGTCGGTGCGAAGGACATCATCCTCGCCATCATCGGCCGGATCGGCACCGCGGGCGGCACCGGCCACGTTATCGAGTACGACGGCGAGGCGATCCGCGGCCTATCGATGGAGGGCCGCATGACGGTGTGCAACATGTCGATAGAGGGCGGCGCGCGGGCCGGCATGGTGGCCCCCGACGCCAAGACCTTCGCGTATCTGAAGGGCCGTCCGAAATCGCCGCAGGGCGCCGCCTGGGATCAGGCGATGAAGTTCTGGGAGACGCTGCGCACCGACGACGGCGCACACTTCGACGCCCACGTGAAGCTCGATGCGGGCAATCTGCCGCCGATCGTCACCTGGGGAACGAGCCCCGAGATGGTGACGACCATCGACGGCATGACGCCGGACCCAGCCACGATCGCCGACGAGGACAAGAAGGCGGCCGTCATTCGTGCGCTCGACTACATGGGGCTGAAGGCCAACACGCGCATGATGGACGTCGAGCTCGACGTCGTGTGGATCGGCTCGTGCACCAACGGCCGGCTCGAGGATCTGCGGGCTGCAGCCAAAATCGTCGAGGGCAAGCGCATCTCCTCGCGCCTCGCCTACGCCCACGTGGTGCCGGGCTCAGGCATCGTCAAGGAGCAGGCGGAAGCCGAAGGCCTCGACCGGATCTTCAAGGCCGCGGGGTTCGACTGGCGCGAGCCCGGCTGCTCGATGTGCTTAGGGATGAACCCCGACCAGCTGAAGCCAGGGCAGCGCTGCGCGGCGACCTCCAACCGCAACTTCGAAGGCCGTCAGGGCTACAAGGGCCGCACGCATCTGGTGTCCCCGGTGATGGCGGCTGCGGCCGCGATCGCGGGGCGGTTCGTCGATACGCGGACGGTGTAGGTCGGCTGTGAAGTTTCTCAAAAACTTACAAAGGATCCCGAAGCATACTCAATACTTCGCGGCGGAGTAGTAGTTACCGTCGCGTGGTTGTTGATTTGCATGGCATATGCTTTAGCTGTATGCGGCTACACCGAGTTCAAAAAGCCGGAGCAGATAGGCTCTTATCTGCAGGGAACATTCGCTCGGGTTGCGTTCTTTTGGCTTGTAGTTGCCGTGCTGCTGCAAACAAAGGAACTAGCCTGATCTATTCGCCCTCGTGAACCAAGCCCGGCGAACGGGACGGTCTCGGCCATCCGGCTTCGGTCGGGGGTATGGGGGACAAGAGCGGTTTGACGCGTGTAGGACGCGCCTCCAGGATGCGGGCTCCGATCGCCGATACCGACAATCTCCCAGGAGCGCCCGATGCGCCTCAAGAAACCGGTCCAGGCCTCGATCGAGCAGGTGCGCATCACGCGCGAAGGCACGACCGCCGTCATCGACCATGCCGATCCGACCATATCTGGCGTCAACCTCACCATCGGCGACGCCATCCACGCTATGTCCGACCAGGATATCCTCGTGGTCTATAACGACGTCATCGCTGCCCAGGAGCAATCGCGGCGCGACTGGGACAACACCGTCATCGAAATCCCGCCCGGCAAGCCGCAGATCAAGCACAACCGTGACAGCGGCCAGTGGATGCCGCAGGGCGAGGTTCTGCGCTGCAGCATCGAGGACAATGCCGAGGGCGAGGCCGTCATCGTCATCGACGACAAGGAGCTGTCGCTGAGGGAATTCGGGCGCCTGCTCACCCGGCACCAGTCGCGCAGCAACTCCAGAAGCTTCGGCGACAGCATCGCAAAGCGATCCTTGCGCCCCTTGCCCATCTCGACGCGCAACAGCATGCGCTGGCTGTCGATGTCGGCGACCTTGAGCGCCACGACTTCCATGGCTCTGAGACCTGTGCCATAGGCGACGCTCAAGGCTGCTTTCGACTTCGGGTCGGGTGCCGCTTCCAGCAGGCGAGCCACGTCCTCGGGC
>JANOJW010000586.1:0-1868 GCA_031418955.1 Hyphomicrobiales bacterium
CAGCACCTCGATTTCCCCGTCGAGATCGGCACGCACCTTGCCGCCGATGCGATTGTCGACCGCCAGCGCGACGATGCCGTGCACGGCACCGACAGGGCACGTGCCAACCCACCTACAGGAGCCCTGTCATGTCCACGTCGCATCAAACCCACTCCGCCAATACCAGTCGCTGGAGCAGCTGAGGCGCTATGGCCCAAGAGGTCCAAAGCGAGCGGGCAATCCTCGCGCTCGCAAAACGCTCGCATGATCGGGAACTCAAGGCCCAGGACGGACGCATCACCTCACTCGGCTGCGGCTGCGCTGATGCCGAAACCCTGCCAGTCCTTTTCGCCGACCGGGCTGCTGCCGCAGGCGCCGCGCGGATCACCGCTCACGCAGGGCGGTCTGGCGCATGCGCGTCAGCGGCTTCGTCAGGTAGCCGAGCACGGTCTTCGAGCCGGTGACGACGTCGACGTCGGCAACCATACCCGGGATGATCGGCAGCGCCTCGTTGCCGTGCCGCAGATCGGCGGCATCCGTGCGCACGCGCAGGACGTAGTAGCTCTCGCCCTTCTCCGTCGTCACGCTGTCGGCGCCGATCTGTTCGACCCGCGCCTTGAGCCCGCCGTAGATCGCGAAATCGTAGGCCGTGATCTTGACGAGGGCCGGCTGACCCGGCCGCAGGAAGGCAATGTCCTGCGGACGCACCTGCACCTCGACCAGCAGGTTGGCATCCATCGGCACGATCTCGATGATGCTTTGGCCGGGCTGCACGACCTGGCCGACCGTGGTGACGGCCACCGTCTTCACGACGCCGCTCGCCGGCGCCCGCAGCGTGGTGCGTCCGACCCGATCCTGGCTGCCGCGGCTCACTTCGGCGAGGGCTGAATGCTCGATACGGGCGCCGTTGAGCTTCTGCAGGGCTTCTCCACGCGCCGCCTCGAGCCGCTCGGCGCGCCGGCCGCGAACTTCCTCCAGAGCCGACTGCAGCCGTGGGATGGCGAGCTCCGTCGCCTTCAAACTGCCCCCGATGTCGTTGACCTTGGCCTCCGCCACCAACTGCTCGGATCGCGACGCCGCGCGCGTCTTCACAAGCGTGCGAACCATCGCCAGTTCTTCGCTCGCGATCTCCAGGGCGCGCCTCAGCGTCTCCCGCCGCGCCTCGGCTTCTGCGATTTCCTGCATGCGCTGGCGGACCTGACCGTCGAGGGACGCGAGGGAGGCCTGCAACTCGCGGCGGCGCGTCTCGAACTGGTCACGCTGATTGGCAATCAGCTCGGCTTGCTGCCCGGTCAGTTCGGCGGGAAAGGCGATGGCACGATCCTCGACCTCCGCCTCGAGCCGGGCGATCATCGCCTTGAGGCCCAGCATCTTCTCGCGCGCCTCGCCGAGAGTGGAGCCAGCGATTGTCGGATCGATGCGCAGGATCACGTCGCCCTCGCGCACGATAGCGCCCTCGCGGACCAGGATCTCGCGCACGATGCCGGCCTCGAGGCTCTGGACGACCTGGATCTTGCTCGCCGGGATGACGCGGCCGCGGCCGGTCGTCACCTCCTGGAGCTGCGCGAGCGAGGCCCACAGGATGAACGTGGCGACGAGCCCGACCAACGTACCCGAGAGCCAGGACCAGCCCGATGGCGGCGGCGCCAGCAGGTCGGCGCTGACGGCCGAGGGAACCGGCGGTGCTCGCCGCGGCTGCGGCGTCCTTGGGGAGCTGGGCGGGGGGAAGCTGGGCGGACTTGCGATGGCGGTCATGCGAGGGCGCCTGACTGCACGTCGGCCTTCAGGACCTGCGTCTGGACCTGAGCCTGGGCACGCTCGGCCATCGCGCGCATCGAGACGAGCACGGCGCCCTTCGGCCCGTCGAGCATCTTGCGGCCGCCGTCGAG
>JANOJW010000587.1:0-8408 GCA_031418955.1 Hyphomicrobiales bacterium
CGCCCCGAACTTGACCTCGGCCAAGCCATCCCCTCTAACCGAGCACCGGTTGTGGTCCGGTCGGGGAGAGGGGGCGGCCCGGTTGCTGTGTGGGCAACCGAAGGGCCAAGCAACAATGAGCAACTTCCCCTATCTCGCGCCGCTGTATGCGCTAGCTTCCGCGTTCCTGTTCGCGCTCTCGAACCACTTCTCGAGCATGGGGCTCGCGGGCTCGGACGCGCGCACCGGCACTTTCGTCTCGATCGCAGCTTCCGCCGTCGTCTACTGGATCTTCGCGCCGTTCTTCATGCACGGCTGGTACTGGCTGACCTTCGCCTGCCTGCTGTTTGGTCTCGTCGGCATCATCCGCCCGGCGCTGTCGTCGGCGCTGGCGATGTCAAGTATCCAGCACATGGGGCCGACGCTGTCGTCGGCGCTCACTGCCTCCGCGCCGCTGTTTGGCGCCTTCTGGGCGATCCTGATCCTGAACGAGAAGCTGACCTGGCCGATCGCCATCGGCACCGCGGCGGTGATCGCCGGCGCGGTCGTCGCCGCCTGGAACCCGAAGGGCATCAAGCGCAGCTGGCCGCTGTGGGCGATCTCGCTGCCGCTGGGTGCGGCCTTCATCCGTGCCACGGGCCACGCGGTGACCAAGATCGGCCTGGGCGAGGTGCCGAGCCCCTCGTTCGCGGTATTCATGGGCAACACCGTATCGCTGGCGACGACGTCCATTGCGCACAAGTACGAAGGGCGCAGCTTCTACGGCGATCCAGCCAGCATGAAATGGTTCGTCGCGGCCGGCATCGCCAACGCGTTGTCGATCCAGTTCCTCAACAACGCGCTGCACGTCGGAACGCTGCTCACGACCATGCCGATCGTCTCGGCGACGCCGATCTTCACCCTGGCGATGGGCTTCTTCTACTTCGGTCGTGAGACCATCACCTGGCGCACCGGCGCCACCATCGCGCTGATCGTGCCCGGCGTCATCCTGGTCGCGCTGGGCGGCGGGTAGAAGGTGCGCAGTAGCCTTGCGGTGAGCGGTATGGAGCGGGGGGCTTCGAACCCTCGTCATCAGGTTGCAAAGCGGCACGGTTGCCTCTTTCTCACTCGATTCCCGTCTCGCCGCCCTCACAGGACCAAGGCCTATCGGTCGACGAGAGCACTCTCCAAAGTGTAGCCGGCGCCGCGGACGGTGCGGATCGGGTCGGCCTCGACCCCGCGCACAAGCGCCTTGCGGAGGCGGCCGACGTGCACGTCGATCGTCCGCTCGTCGATCTCGGCCGTGGTGGCCCAGACGCGGTCGATGAGCTGGCTCCGCGTGAGCACACGGCCGGCGCTCTCCATGAGCACCTCAAGCAGGCGGTACTCGGTCGGACCGATATTGATGGTGCGAGCGCCGCGCACGACTTTGTGCGCCTGCCGGTCGAGTGTGATGTCGCCGCAGACCAGTCGGTCGCTGACGCGCTCGGGCGATGCTCTGCGCAGCAGGGCGCCGACGCGGGCCATCAGCTCTGGGACCGAGAACGGTTTCACAACGTAGTCGTCAGCGCCGGTCGCGAGGCCCCGCACGCGATCAGCCTCTTCGCCGCGAGCGGTCAACATCAGGATCGGCATCGAGGCGACCTTACCGGCCTTGCGCATGCGCTTGCACAGCTCGATCCCAGACATCTCGGGCAGCATCCAGTCCAGGATCACGAGATCGAACAGCTGCTCGGACAGGAGCAACTCGCCGTCCTCGGCCGATGCGGCCGTCACCGCCTCATAGCCGGCGGCGGCAAGATTATAGTCGAGTAAGATCACGATTGCGGGATCGTCCTCGACGACGAGGATGCGGGCCGGCATGGCTCAGTCCTGGTCCTTCGAGATCATGATCGAGCTCGTACTCGCTCCCTTGGGGCGGTCGTCCATCATGTGCTTGCCGGTGACGAGATAGTGGATGTTCTCGGCAATGTTGGTGGTGTGGTCGCCGATCCGCTCGATGTTCTTGGCGCCGAACAGGAGGTGCGTGCACAGGCTGATATTGCGCGGATCCTCCATCATGTAGGTCAGCAACTCGCGGAATACGGAGGTATAAAGATCGTCGAGTCGGACGTCGGCGCGCCAGACTTCCAGCGCCTTGGCGTCGTCGCGGCTGCTCAAGGCGTCGAGCACGTCTTTCAGTTGCTCGTGCGCCAGCTCGGCCATGTGCGAGAGCCCGTTGAGCAGCTGGCGCGGTTGGTTCTCGCCGGCGACCGCCATGGCGCGCTTGGCGATGTTCTTGGCGAGATCGCCAACACGCTCGAGATCACTCGCGATCTTCAGGATGGTCATGATGTGGCGCAGATCGTTGGCCATCGGCTGGCGCCTCGCAATCATCGCAATGGCGCGCTCCTGGACCTGCCGCTCCAGCGCGTCGATCGATTTGTCACGTGCGATCGCCTGCTCGGCGAGCTTGGGGTCTCGACGCGAGAGCGCCGTGATGGCATCGGCGAGCAGTTTCTCGGCATACCCGCCCATCTCGGCAGCCATGCGATCGAGCTCGGTGAACTCTGCATCGTAGGATCGGACGATATGCTGGTTCATGCGGATGTTCTCCTTTTGCGGCTGGATCTCAGCCGAACCGGCCGGTGATGTAGTCTTGCGTCTTGGCCTCGCGCGGCGCCGAGAAGACCTGCTCGGTCGGCCCCACCTCGATCAGGTCGCCGAGGTGAAAGAAGGCCGTCTGCTGCGAGACGCGTGCGGCCTGCGCGAAGGAGTGGGTGACGATGACGATGCAGTAGGTCCGCCTCAACTCCTCGATCAGCTCCTCGATGCGGGCGGTCGCGATGGGGTCGAGCGCGGAGCACGGCTCGTCCATCAGGATTATTTCCGGATCGACGGCGATGGCGCGGGCAATGCACAGCCGCTGCTGCTGGCCACCAGAAAGGCCGGTTGCCGAGTCGCCGAGGCGCTCCTTCACCTCGCCCCAGAGCCCCGCCTTGACGAGGCTCTTCTCGACGATCGCATCCAACTCGGCGCGATTGGTCGAGAGCCCGTGGATGCGCGGACCGTAGGCGATGTTGTCGTAGATCGACTTCGGAAACGGGTTCGGCTTCTGGAATACCATCCCGACGCGCGAGCGCAGCTCCACCGGGTCCACGTCGCGGGCATAAATGTCACGGCCATCGATCTTCAGCTCGCCGGTCACCCGGCAGCTCTCGATCGTATCGTTCATGCGATTGATGCAGCGCAGGAACGTCGACTTGCCGCAGCCTGACGGGCCGATGAAGGCGGTCACGATCTGATTGGGGATCTCGACCGATACATCGCGCAGCGCTTGCTTCTCGCCGTAGAAGACGTTGACGCCGCTCGCGACGATCTTGGGGGCGGTCAGTTGAGCGAAGATGCGCCCGCCATCCGCCGCAGCCGCGCCGTTACTTGCCTTGAATGTCCCGTGCATTGTCATGGTCATTCTCCACTCCTCACCACTTGAGCTTCCGGCGCAGGCGCGCGCGGAGCCAGATTGCAACGCCGTTGAGGCCGAGCGTGATCACGAGGAGCACGATGCTCGCCGCCGCAGCATTGGCCAGGAAGTCGCTGCCCGGCCTCGAGATCCAGTTGAACGCCTGGATCGGCAGCACCGTGTAACCCTCCCACAGCCAATGCATATTGACGAACGGCGGCGTGCTCTGGATCGGCGGCGTCGGCAGGAACGCGATGAACGTGAGCGCTCCGATGGTGATCAGCGGCGCCGTCTCGCCGAGTGCGCGCGAGGTGCCGATGATCACACCTGTCAGCACGCCTGGCATGGCTGCCGGCAGGATGTGGTCGCGGGTCACCTGCCAGTCCGTTGCGCCGAGACCGACCGCCGCCTCCCGGAGGCTCGATGGCACGGAACGGATCGCCTCGCGCGTCGCCACGATGATGATCGGGAGGATGAGCAGCGCCAGGGTCAATCCGGCCGTGAAGATCGAGCGGCCGGTACCGAGGCCGTAGACGAACAGGCCGAGCGCCAGCAGGCCGTAGATGATCGACGGCACGCCTGCGAGATTCGAGACGTTGATCTCGATGATGTCGGTCAGGCGGTTCCGGGGCGCGTACTCCTCGAGATAGATGCCGGCGGCGACACCGACGGGAACGGCCACGCTGGTCGTCACGAGAATGATGAGCAGCGATCCGACCCAGGCCGACAGGATTCCGGCCTGCGAGGCGCGCCGCGAGGGGAAATTCGTCAGAAAGTCCCATGTGAGCCGGGGATAGCCGCTGATCACGAGATCGACGATCAACGCGGTCAGCGCGACGAGGCCGAGGATGGTTGCGACGAGCCCGACGATGCGGAACACGGTCTCGCGCATGGCGCGACCTGCATTGCGGGCGCGTCGCGCCTCGGACCGGTCGAAGGCCCGGGAGGGCTCGTTGCGTTGCGGAGCAGTCGACGTCATCAGTACGCCTCCCGGTAGCGGCGGCGCAGCCAGAACGCCAGGATGTTGAAGGTGAGCGTCATCAGAAACAGCACCAGACCCGCGGCGAAGATCGACTGGTAGCCGATCGAGCCGTGCGGCAGATCGCCGAGCGCCACCTGCACGATATAGGCTGTGATCGTCGCCGCCGGCTCGCGCGGATCGATCGTCAAGTTGGGCTGCTGGCCGGCCGCGATGGCAACCACCATGGTCTCGCCGACGGCGCGCGAGATCGCCAGCACGAACGCCGCGGCAATCCCCGAGAACGCAGCCGGCAGCACGACTTTCACCGCCGTCTCGTACTTCGTCGCCCCGATGGCGAGCGAACCGTCGCGGAGCGCTTGCGGAACGGCGCGCATGGCATCCTCGCTCAACGAGGCGATGTAGGGCAGGATCATGATGCCGATGACGATGCCGGCCGAGAGGATGTTGAAGCCGGGCAGGCTCGGCAGGATGGTCTTCTGGAGCAACGGCGTCACGAACAGCAGCGCGAAAAAGCCGTAGACGACGGTCGGCACGCCAGAGAGCATTTCGAGCGCCGGCTTGATCGTCTCGCGCACGCGCGGGCTCGCGAATTCGCTCAAGTAGACGGCGGCGGTGAGCCCCAGGGGTGCGGCGACGGCAAGCGCAACGACGGTCGAGAGCAGCGTGCCGCAGAGCAGCGGCAGGATGCCGTAGCGCGGCTGGTCGAACAGCGGCGTCCAGACCGTGTCGGTCAGGAACAGCTGGAGCGACACATGCCGGAAGAACTCGGCCGATTCGTAGAGCAGCACGCCGACGATGCCGAGCGTGACCAGCACGGAGGAGGCTGCGGCGGCAAACAGCCCGGCCTTGATCAGGCTTTCGCGCTGTCGCTGCCGGCGTCGCTGCTCAGGTGTCAATTTCGAGGCCACGTAGTCCCTCCACGTCGAACAGCAGGAGCGCGACCGCGCCGCGCTCCTGCCTCCATCTAACAAGCCAGCAGTACTCGTTACATCACCGGCTTTTTCTTGAGAATCGCATCGATCGAGACGCCGACCTCGGGCACGCCGCCGAAGGCCGAGCCCGCCTCGCGCTTCTTGAAGCGCTCCAGCGCAGGGCCGTAGGCGCTGTCCGGCAGAGGCAGGTACTTGACCTCCTTGATGAGCGCGGGTCCCTTGGTCATCACGAACTCGACCAGTTGCTGTACCTCGGGCTTCGCCGCCGCCTTGTCGGAAACGTAGATGAACAGCGGACGCGACATCGGATTGTAGGTGCCGGCGAGCACGTTCTCGAGCGACGGCTTCACGCAGCCCTGACCCTTGCCCCAGTCGATGGCCAGCGCCTTCAGCGCCTTCGGGTTGGCGGCGTAATAGGCGAAGCCGAAGTAGCCGAGCGCGCCCGGATCACCCTGCACGCCCTTGACGAGCACGTTGTCGTCCTCGCTCGCGGTGTAGTCGCCGCGGCTCGACTTGGCCTTGCCGACGGCGGCTTCGGTGAAGTAGTCGAACGTGCCGCTGTCGGAGCCGGCGCCGAAGAGCTTCAGCGGCTTGTCGTCCCAGGCCGGATTGACGTCCTTCCAGCTCTTGACCTTGCCCTGGGCGCCCGGCTCCCACATCGTCTTCAGCTCGGAGATCTTGATGCACTCGAGCTTCGACTGCGGGTGGACGACGACGGTCAGCGCGTCGAACGCGACGGGAATCTCGTAAAACGAGATGCCGGCCTTCTTGCAGGCCTCGATCTCTTCCTTGAGGATCGGACGGGAGCCGTTCGAGATGTCGGTCTCGCCGCGGCAGAACTTCTTGAAGCCGCCGCCGGTGCCGGAGATGCCGACCGTGACGCGGATGGCGCCCTTGTTGGCCTTCTGGAATTCCTCGGCGACCGCCTCCATGACCGGGAACACGGTCGAGGAGCCGTCGATGGCGATGGTCTTGGTCTGCGCGAGCACAGGCATCGCGAAAACCGACGAGATCAGTGCGGCCGCCATGGCGCGCAGTGGAGATTGAAGCATAGGCCTCATGATGTGCTCATCCTGTTCACTTGATTGCGGCAGCCGATCGCTGCCTGACGTGTCGTGGATCCAGTGACAGAGCGGCTTCTAATGGACACACACTACAGGATTATGACACTCTATCTAGCTGATTTTACGTCATTTTTTTTATTCCCATTCTCGGCCGGCAGGATCACCGTGAAGGTCGAGCCCTGGCCGGGCGTCGAGGCGATGTGGAGCTGGGCGCGATGGCGGGTCAGGATATGCTTGACGATAGCGAGGCCGAGGCCCGTGCCGCCACGCTCGCGGCTATCCTTGGCGCTGACCCGATAGAAGCGTTCCGTCAGTCGCGGCATGTGGTGGGGTTCGATCCCAATACCGTCGTCGCGTACCGACAGCGACACGTCCGGGCCTTCCCGCGCGAGGACGACCTCCACCTTGCCGCCCCGGCGGCCGTACTTGATGGCGTTCTGCGTCAGGTTCTGGACGACCTGAGCCAACTCGTCGCTATCCCCGACGACGCGGGCCGGGTGCGCCTGATTGCTTGTCCGCAGGTCGATCCCAGCATCCGTGGCCATGGGTCTGAGGACCGCCGTGACCTCCTCGATCACGAGCCACAGATCGACGATGCCCGTCGGCACGACATGCTCCCTCATCTCGATGCGCGAGAGCGACAGCAGGTCGTCGATCAGACGCGACATGCGCGACGCCTGCTCCTGCATGATGCCGAGGAACCGCTCACGCGCGTGTCGGTCGTCCTTGGCGGCGCCCTGCAGCGTCTCGATGAACCCCTTGAGCGAGGCAAGCGGCGTCCTCAGCTCGTGGCTGGCATTTGCCACGAAATCTGCGCGCATGCGTGAGAGCTGCTCCTGCTCCGTCATGTCGCGCAGCAAGACGAGGATAGCTGGCCCGTACGAAGCGCCGCGATGACCAAGCGGCGTCACGCGCACGGCGAAGGTTCGATCGAGCGGCGGCGGAACCTGAAACTGGAGCGACTTGACCTCTGCACGCGCAAGTGCGGCGTCGACGGCCTGCAACAGCTCCGGCACGCGCGTCGTCTGGGCGATGTGGCGTCCCAGCGCAATCGCAAAAATCTGCCGCGCCGGCTCGTTCGCATCGAGGATCGTCAACCGGCCGTCCAGAACGATCGCTGCATCACTCAGCCCGGAAATCGCCGATGCCAGGGTGTCGGCGCTCGAGCGAACCTCACCCGCCGAGCGGCCATCACGCCCCTCCCGCTCGAGCGAGCCGTGCCTGCCTCGATCTCTGAGCCGCACACTCGACGCAATCGCTGCAGCGGTCCCGACGACGGCAAACATCACCCAGATCCAGGTCACCGGTTTGGCTATCGACAAGATGGCGACCAACACGCCCCCCCCAATCGCGACATCGCGGCCCGTCAACGTGACCGCGTCGAGGGCACGCAACAGCCGCGTGGCGACATCTGGTTGAAGCGGGTTCACATTGGCATCCTTGTTGGTGTGCCGCTCAGTATCACGAGCCTGCCTCCGCGCACCCGGTTCAATTGCCCAGAGACTGTCACTGGAGATGGTGATGCCCGCCGCGCCACAAAACCGGGCACCAGCACCATTTGCGACTTCGACGCGAGAGTTCGGAGCGCCGAGCAAGAAATGGGGACAGTTTGAATTGCAGTGCACCGCAGCGCGGGCCCATGTTCCCGTTACGGTCCCAAAATTCAAACTGTCCCCATTTCTCTTATTGGTATGCATCGACTTGCCGCCATTGTGTTGCGATAGGCGGCGCGCCGGGTCGTCTGACAGACCGACGTAGTGCTTCGTCGAGTCTACTTCGCTTTGAAGAAGATAGACAAAGGTCACAGTGGGGAGTCCGCCTTCGCTAAAGCTACGGCGGGACATCCGCCTCCAATGCCGAGTTCCCTGCGACCCGCGTGCACGACCTGTCCCGCCGAAGCCTTGGCGGAGGCGGATGGAGCGGGTGAAGGGAATCGAACCCTCGTCATCAGCTTGGAAGCGCGAATAAGGCGTTGCGATATCAGAGGGTTGTTTGCACTTTCAACTTTTCTGCAACTTTTCGGCGGGCGT
>JANOJW010000588.1:0-6182 GCA_031418955.1 Hyphomicrobiales bacterium
GTCCGCTCCTGTGCTTTCCCCCTCTCCCCGTTCTTCACGGGGAGAGGGTCGGGGTGAGGGGCGGCGGCACGAAAGGCTTGTCGTGCAACCACCCTTGTCGACTTGCTGCAGCCAGTGCCCGGCTTCGCTTCCGGTCCTGTCGCCAACCTTGACCCTAACGCCGGTCTGCTTTTGACAGCGTCACGCTGGTTCGGCATATTCTGACTAGGCTGCGCAAGGTGGGCGAGTACCCGCCTCTCACTCAGCCCGACCCAAACGCTCACTTGCCCGTCTTCGCCATCCCACGGCGGATCACCGGCGTGTAGCGATCGCCATCGCCCCGCTCCACCGCCTCCTCGAACATCTCAGCGACCAGATCCGCCCCGCGCGCGACGACGCCGTGCTGCTTGGCAAGCTCTCTCGCGTAGGCCAGATCCTTCTGCCCGTAGCGCACCGAGAACGCCTCCGTCGGGTAGTCCTGCGGCACCAGATGCTTCATGCCGTGGTTGCGCAAAACAAAACTGTCCGCCGAGCCTTTCGCCATCGTCTCGTAGAGCAGTTTCCCGTCGACGCCCGCGGCTTCCGCAATCGAGATCGCCTCGGCGATCGCCATCGTCGTCTCGAACACCACCATGTTGTTCATCAGCTTCACCACCTGCCCCGCTCCGACCGCGCCGCACAGCGTCACCTCCGTGCCCATCGTGTCGAGGATGGGTTTCAGCATCTCGAACAACTCACGCCGCGCGCCGACCATGATCGACAGCGTGCCGTCGACTGCGGCGCGGCGCGTGCGCGCGACCGGCGCGTCGGCGAAAGCGACGCCCTTTTCGGCGAACTGCGCGTCCAGCTCTCGCATCAGCTTCGGCGGCGCCGTCGACATGTCGACCACCGTCTGCCCCGTGCGCACGAGACCCATCAGGCCGCCGGCTCCCCGCGCCACGGCCTCGACTTCTTTGCCGCCAGGCAGGCACAGCAGGATCACGTCGGCCTTCGCCACCGCATCGGCGAGCGACGCGGCGGCCGTTACGCCGTCGGCCTTCAACCGCACCAGCGGCTCGGGTCGCGTATCGACGCCGATTACGCTCCAGCGCCCGTTGGCCTTCGTCGCCACGTTCCGGCACATCGCCTCGCCCATTACGCCGAGCCCGACGAAGGCGACAGTTTTGGTGGTCATTCAGGTGGCTCCTCGGCATTGGTGTGCATTGGCGCCCAGTCTATCCCCTGCGCCAGAGAGGTCCAGGGGAAGCGCATGCGTCACGAGCGGATGTGGGGCGGCCACGTGCTCGAACGTTTCGCCCAACGCGACGCGTCTGACCCGGAGCAGAAGTCGGCCGCGTCTTAGGGCGCAATAGCGCGCGCACCATGCTTTCCACCCGTGCCGCATCGAACGCGCGTATTGCGCCGCAACGGCACGTCACCGCTGCAAGACGGCGCAATACGCGCGTTGAGCGTCGAGGCGATGGAACGGGCGGCGGACGCGCTATTGCGCCCTACGGCACGCCCCCGGCAACGGTCGGTGTTGGCCCTATCGCGTCGCCGGACTTGGGCTTGCGGAGCGAGTGGCCGCCCCACACCCTAACCCTCAACCCATGCACGTGCAGTGCATGGGGAGAGGGACATCCGCTCCCATCAAAAACACGCCGCGACGAACAGCCCGAACGCCCGCGCGCGATGACTGATCGCATGCTTCTTGTTGGGATCCATTTCGCCGAACGTCTGCGTCTCGCCGTCGGCAAGAAACATCGGGTCGTAGCCGAAACCCTTGCTGCCGCGCGGCGGCCACACCAGCCGGCCGAACACCCGGCCCTCGAACTCCCGCGTCGTCCCATCGGGCCACGCGATCGACAAGGCACACGTGAAGTTCGCGCGCGGACCAACCACTCCCCACGCCCCGGCTTGCACAAGCCGCCCGTGCACCTCCCGCATCGCCGCATCAAAATCCTTTGCCGGCCCCGCCCACCGCGCCGAATAGATGCCAGGCGCTCCGCCCAACGCCTCGACCTCCAATCCGGAATCATCCGACAGCGCCGGCAAGCCCGTCGCCAGCGCCGAATGCAGCGATTTCAACCGCGCATTTCCAACGAACGTCGGCTCGGTCTCCTCGGGCTCCGAAACGCACATCGCGCCAGCCGAAACCGCATCGACCCCGAACGGACGAATGAGATCGCCGATCTCGCGCAGCTTGCCCCGATTGTGGCTCGCCACCACCAGTCGGTCGCCGCGCGTCAGTTTGCGGAGCATGTCTGTCATGCGATTCCCCAGATCTTCGGCTCCGCGAACTCGAGGCAATTCCCCGCCGGATCGCGGAAGTAGATGGAGCGGCCACCCGACGCCGGCCACAGAAAATCCGCCTCGATGGCGACGCCCTTCGCTTCGAGCCGCGCCCGCCAGGCATCGAGTTCGGCGCTGCTCGCCCGAAAGCAGACGTGGCCCTCACCCGTCGCGCCATGCGGCGGCACAGGCAGCGCCGCAGCCGGCGGCGGTTTCACCGTCGCGTCCGGATTGAAGATCAGCAGCACCTGGTCGCCGCACCGGTAGAACAACTGTCGCCCCGCCATCTTGGAGAACGGCGCCATGCCCAGAACATCACGATAGAACGCCTCGACCGCATCGAGGTCGCCCGCATAAAGCACAGTTTCGAGAATGCCCTCGGGTTGCATCGCACGTCCTGCAGCTGCCGCGACCCCAGTGTAGTCGCGTTACCGCAACCGCGCGAGCCGGTCCAGCCGACCTGCCCATCTCAGTCCGGCACAACGGCGTCTGGCGGCGCATCCTTCACCCACCGCGTGTTCCACCACATCCACTGCTCGGGATGGGCGCGGATCCAGCCCTCGAAGATCGAAAAGATGGCGGTGGTGAGGGCCAAGGCGTCCGCCTCCTTGTCGCCGGTCCGTGGCACCTCGGCTTCCACGATCTCCATGCGGAAGCGGCTGGCGTTGCCCTCGCGGATGCAGGCGCCGACGAACACGCGAGCCCCGACGTGGCGGGCGATCATCGCTGGCGCGGTCGTGAACTTCGCCTGCCGGCCCATGAAGGCGATCGGCTCGCCGCGCCGGTCGTAGTGATCGCAGACAAAGCAGATGGTGCCGCCTTTCCGAGCCAGATGGATGAGTCGGCGGGCCGTGCGCTGGCCGGCGCGGACATCCTCGTCCTTGTCGCCCTTGCCGAGGAGCCCGCCTGCATAGAGGGTCGAGCGTGTGGCGACGAGCCAGCGATCGATCAGCGGATTGCCGAGCGGACGATAGACGCCCGACGACGTGCGGCCGCCGCGATTGATGGGAAGGACGGCGAGCTCCCAGCTGCCCATATGCAGCGTGCAGCAGATCAACGGCACGTCGGCGGCCATCCGCTCGCGCCAGTGCGGCTCGTCGACCAAGGTGACGGTATCGGGCGCCGCGCCGATCCGGTCGAGGATCAGCATCTCGGCGAAAGTAGCGCCCATGTTCGCCCACATGCGCCGCGCGATGGCCTCACGCTGGTCGGGCGACAGCAGCGGGAAGGCGATCTCGAGATTGGTCAACGCCCGGCGGTGCTGGCGCATACGCGGACCGACGAGGCGCACGAGACCCGCGCCGAGGCCGGTGACCCAGGATACAGGCAGCAGGCGGGCAGCCCCGATGGCTGAGCGCAGGCCCACGTACTCCAGCCGATGGCGCACGGTAACGCGCGGCGGCGCCTCCTCGGGCGGGGAAGCTGGCGGCGGCGGCGTCATGACCACCGCCGGTTCGACCACATCCACTGCTCCGGCGTCTCCCGGATCCAGGCCTCGAACTCGGCCTGCATGGCGGCGGTGATCGACTTGATGTCGTCGCCCATGCTGGCTGTGCGCGGAACCTTCAGCTCCTTGATCTCGATGCGGAACCGCGATTGGGTGCCGACACGGATGCAGCGCGCCAGCCAGATGCGGGCCCCGAAGCGGCGCGCGATCATCGCCGGGATGATCACCGATTTGGCCGGCTGGCCGAAGAACGGCACCGCGTGCCCCATCTTGTCGTAAAGATCGCAGACGAGTCCGAGCCGGCCGCCGTTGCGGACGTGATCCATGATCTGGCGCGCGGTCTTCTGGCCTTCCTCCAGGCTGCCGTCGACCTTGCCCTTGCCGAGCAGGCCGCCCGGATACAGGTCGCGCCGCTGGTGCCGCAGGAAGGCGTCGACATAGGGGTTCTTCACCGTGCGGTAGACGGCGGCAGGGCTGCCACCGGATATGGTGAGGGGCCAGATGGCGAGCTCCCAATTGCCGAGGTGCAGCGAGCAGCCGACCGCCGCGCCGAGCTTGTCGCGATAGCGCGCGAACACCTGCGGGTTGGCGATCTCGATGCGGTCGGGCTCGCGGATCAGCCGGTCGATCTGCATGGTCTCGGCCATCACCCGTCCGAGGTTCTTCCACATGGCCCGCGCGATGGCGTCGCGCTCGGTGGGCGTTTTCTCGGGATAGGCCAGCGCCAGATTGTCGAGCGCACGCTGGTGGCGGCGCAGTTTTGGCGCGACGAAACCCCAGATCGCGGCGGACACGTTCGCCGCCGTGTCGATCGGCATCAGCCGCACGATGCCGACGAGCAGCATGAGCGCCCCGTACTCGAGCCGATGGCGCAGATCGATCAGCATCGGCTTCATATGTAGCTTGGGGTTGGGGGTGGCTGGGCTCTTGTCCGGCGATGCGTTCGCTGGGGTTTTGGCGCGTGAAATCGTCGTGTGGTGCGCTGCGTCTCGTGCGGCATGCAATCGGCCGCCTCGCCCGTCAAGCGACCACGGAGACGCACTTGGCGGCTAAACGGAAGCAGCCGGGCGCAGCAGCTTCGGCAACTGACCGGTCGGCTCGATGCCCTCGCGCATGGCGAGGCGGCGCAGCGGGCCGATCGCGTTCAGCAGCGCCAGTCCCGCGCCGCGCGCGAGGTCGGCCGGCAGCAGGCCCGTGAACAGCGATCGGTTCAGCAGATCGACGGCGAGCGTCCGCGTGGCGACATCCCGTGCGCGGCTCGCCGCATAGGCCGCCAGCGTCGCGGGCCCGCCGATATCCTCGTCCCGAGACTTTGCGGCGCCGACGATTTCGGCGAGCCATGCGACGTCGCGTAAGCCCAGGTTGAGCCCTTGCGCACCGATGGGCGGGAGCACGTGCGCCGCCTCGCCGACGAGCGCGATGCGGTTCTGCGCGACAGGCTTGGCCGACAGCCCCGCCAGCGGAAACGTCGCGCAAGCGCCGATGTCGCCGATATCGCCGAGCAGTCCGCCGAGCCGCGTCTCGATCTCGCGCGCCAACACCTCGTTCGACAGCGTGGCGAGCCGTTCGATCTCCTCGGGCCTGTCGACCCACACCAGGCTCGACCCGTTTCCGGGCAGCGGCACGGTGGTCAACGGCCCGCCGCGGCGATGAAGTTCGGTCGAGATGCCGTCGTGCGGGCGGCTGTGGGAAAAGCGCGTGGCGAGCGCCGACTGCGGGTAGCTCCACGTCTCCTCGCGTGCGCCCGAGGCCTGCCGGCAGAGCGAGCGCCGCCCGTCCGCGCCGACGACGAGGCGGGCAGGGTGCGTGGCCCCGCTCGCCATGTGCAGCGTGACCCGATCCGCCGCCACGTCGAGCCGCACGACGGCTGCGTCGATGCGCGAAACACGCGGGCTTTTCTCGACAACCGACAGGAGCGCGCCGACCAGCCGAGCATTCTCGACATTGAAGCCGAACGCATCGCGGCCGATTTCCGCGGCCCGGAACAGCGTCTCCGGCGCCCGCAGCAACCCGCCCGTATCATCGGCGATGCGCAGACCGGTCAGCGGTGCTGCCTCGTCTGCGAGGGCGCCCCACACGCCCAGATGCCGCAACAACTCGATGCTGCCGCCAAACAGCGCGGTGGTGCGCGTGTCGCGCGCCAATTCCGCAGGCGTCGGCGTCGGGCCGACGAGGGTGACCTCGACGCCGACGTGCGCCAGCGCCAGCGCCGCCGCAAGGCCGGCAGGCCCGAGCCCAACCACGGCCACGTCGAGGATTTCGTCTGGTGCTTGAGAGTGTGCAGTCATGGCTGTCTGATCGCGCACAACCTCTCGTTTGTCATCCTCGGGCTTGTCCCGAGGACCCATTGTTCAGCCTGCTCGAGTGGCGCGGTTCCCCGGCAACGCCAGCAGCGCAGGATGCCGGCAGGCCCAAGGCCGACCACGGCCACGTCGAGTGTTTTTGAGGGATCATGACTTGAGTGCGCACAACCTATCGTTTGTCA
>JANOJW010000589.1:0-3223 GCA_031418955.1 Hyphomicrobiales bacterium
CGCTGACGCCCTGGCTCGACTGGGCCTGGGCGCAGGAGCGCGCGAATGTCGGCTGTGTTAGCGGGAGTGGGGAGTGGCCAGTCGGTAGTGGGGGAGTGATCCCACCGCGCCAACGCGGTGCACCCCCCCTCGCTCATTCCGGCCGACTGGCCACTCCCCACTCCCCACTCCCCACTCCACTTCCTGGATTTCCCCCATGCCCACCACCGCCCTCAAAGTCCTCATCTCCGATGAGCTCTCGCCCGCGGCGATCGCGATCTTCAAGGACAACGGCATCGACGTGACGTTCGAGCCGAAGCTCGGCAAGGACAAGGAGCGGCTGGAGAAGATCATCGGCGAGTTCGACGGCCTTGCCATCCGCTCGGCGAGCAAGGTCACCGAGAAGCTGCTCGCCGCCGGCACGCGCCTCAAGGTCGTCGGCCGCGCCGGCATCGGCGTCGACAACGTCGACATCCGCGCGGCGACCGCTCGCGGCGTCATCGTCATGAACACTCCGTTCGGCAACTCGATCACTACGGCCGAGCACGCGATCGCCATGATGCTGGCGCTCGCCCGCCAGATTCCCGAGGCCGACCGCTCGACGCAAGGCGGCAAGTGGGAAAAGTCGCGCTTCATGGGCGTCGAGCTGTTCGGCAAGACGCTCGGCGTCGTCGGCTGCGGCAACATCGGCTCGATCGTGGCGGACCGCGGCATCGGCCTCCGGATGAAGGTGATCGCGTTTGATCCGTTCCTGTCGCCCGAGCGCGCGGTCGAGATCGGCGTCGAGAAGGTCGAACTCGACGAGCTGTTCCGGCGCGCCGATGTCATCACGCTGCACACCCCGCTCACCGAGAAGACGCGCAACATCATCGATGCGGCGGCGCTCAAGAAAACACGCAAAGGCGTGCGAATTATCAACTGCGCACGCGGCGGCCTCATCGACGAGGCAGCGCTGCTGGAGGCGCTGAAGTCGGGCCATGTGGCGGGGGCGGCACTCGACGTGTTCGAGGAGGAACCAGCGACCAGGTCGCCGCTGTTTGGCACGCCCAACCTGATCTGCACGCCGCATCTGGGGGCGGCCACCAGCGAGGCGCAGGAGAACGTCGCGCTGCAGATCGCCGAGCAGATGTCGGCGTTCCTGTTGAAGGGCGCGATCTCGAATGCGGTGAACTTCCCCTCGATCACGGCCGAGGAAGCGCCGCGCCTGAAGCCTTACGTGAAGCTCGCCGAGCAGCTGGGCTCGTTCGCGGGCCAGCTCACCGAGAAGTCCATCACCGGCATCCGCTTGGAGTACTCTGGCGCCGTCGCCGACCTCAACGTGAAGCCGATCACGGCGGCAGCCGTCGCCAGCGTGTTGCGCCATCACATGGGCGACAGCGTCAACATGGTGTCGGCGGTCTCGCTCGCCGAGCAACGCGGCGTCAAGATCGAGACGACGACGCGCGGGCCCGACGGCGCCTACGAGAGCTACGTGCGCCTCACCGTGAAGAGCAGCGACTACGACCGCTCGGTCGGCGGCACGGTATTCTCGGACGGCCGGCCGCGATTCATCCAGGTGCGCGACATCAACATGGAGTTCGAGGTGACGCCGCACATGCTGTTCATCCGCAACTCCGACAAGCCGGGCTTCATCGGCCGCTTCGGCGGCGTGATGGGGGAGGCTGGCGTCAACATCGCGACGCTGAACCTTGGCCGCGACAAACCGGGCGGCGACGCCATCTGCCTCGTCTCGGTCGACGAGCCGATCTCGGACGCCGTGCTCGCGAAGGTCGCCAAGCTGCCGCAGGTGATCCGCGCCAACCGCTTGCGGTTTTGATGGCGGCGCGCCGCATCGACCGGGGCAGGGCGGCTATTCATGGTGTGATCGTAGCGGATCTCGGGCCACTTGAGGTTGAGACGCGTGTCATCGAACACGTTTATGTCGGCTATGAGCCTTACCTTCAGGGTGCCGCGGGCACGCATGCCGAAGACGGCCGTGAAGGCCCCAATCCGTGATAGGAGAGGGGCCTTCACTCAGTCGCCGAGCAGCCACCCAGTGTGTTTGTTGGAACCAGCCCATGTCCCGCATCGTAACTGTCGGCGCGGCCCAGCTCGGGCCCATCGGGCGGACTGAAACGCGGCCGCTGGTGGTCGCGCGCATGCTCGCACTGATGCGGGCTGCGAAAGGCCATGGCTGCGATCTTGTGGTCTATCCCGAGCTGGCGCTGACCACGTTCTTCCCGCGCTGGTTCTTCGAGCAGCAATCCGACATCGACGCCTGGTTCGAGCACGAGATGCCGTCGGCCGAAACGCTACCGCTGTTCGAGGAGGCAAAGCGGCTCGGGCTGGGCTTCCATCTGGGCTTTGCAGAGTTGACCCAGGAAGCCGGCCTCACGCGCCGCTTCAATACCGCGATCCTCGTCGACAAGGCGGGCCGCACCGTCCTCAAGTACCGTAAGGTACATCTGCCGGGCCACGCCGAGCACGAACCCTGGCGGCAGTTCCAGCATCTCGAAAAGCGCTATTTCGAGGTCGGCGACCTGGGCTTTCCTGTTGCCCACGCGTTCGGCGGCATCTTCGGCCTGTGCATCTGCAATGACCGCCGCTGGCCCGAGACCTATCGCGTCATGGGCCTGCAGGGCGTCGAGATGATCCTGCTCGGCTACAACACACCGCTGCACAATCCGCCCGCGCCCGAGCACGATGCGCTCTCGAACTTCCACAACGGCCTGTGCATGCAGTCGGGCGCCTACCAGAACGGCACCTGGGTGGTCGGCGTCGCCAAGGCCGGCGTCGAGGAGGGCGTGCTGCAGATCGGCCAGTCGCAGATCATCGCGCCGTCGGGGGAGCCGGTCGCGATGGCCACGACGCTCGGCGATGAACTGCTGGTGGCGCGCTGCGATCTCGACCTGACGGTCTCCTACAAGACGACGACCTTCAACTTTGCCAGGCACCGCCGCCCGGAAGCCTACGGGCTCATCACCTCGCGCACCGGCGCTGAGCCGCCGCCGAAGGCGTGAGATGGCAAAAGCACCGCGCCTCCTTCGGCATACCGAGGTCATCCTCCATCTCGAGGGCGCATTGCCTGCAGATGCGGCCGCTTTCCTTCGCAAGTACGAGATCGAGGGCGCCAAGAGCCCACGACTGCTTGTCGCTACGGACGGCGAGGAGCCCATGGCGGACCTCGCCTACAAGTGTCACCGGCGGCTTGCTGCATTCGCGCGGCATGGCCTGTTGTTGACGGGCGCGACGCTCTCGATTGGCG
>JANOJW010000590.1:0-6625 GCA_031418955.1 Hyphomicrobiales bacterium
GATGCTGTTCGTGCGCAAGCGCTGAGCGGCGGGGGCAGGCGTCACTCCGCCGCCGTTCCGAAGTAACGCACCTTGGCGCCGCGCTGGTTCTCGTAGATCGACCCTTGCGCCGAGGCCGGCGGCAGCGGCATCCGTACGGGCGCTGGACGCACGCGCGGCACCACGGTCGGCTCGCCCAGCACGATGCGGCTGTTGAACTCGTCGTAGTTCGGCACACCCATCAGCGGGAAGGCATCGGCTGCGGCGTACTCGAACAGCAGCAGGCGGCGCTGTTTGTCGGAGGTGTTCTGCGCGGAGCCGTGCAGGGTGCGGGCGTGATGCACCGACATCGACCCGGCCTTGCCCATCGCCGGCGTCGCCTTGGAGAAATCGATCTGGTTGAGCTCGCCGGTGATCGCGCCGCAAAATGCGCCATCGGAGTGATGGTCATACATGCGGCCGCGATGCGAGCCCGGGATCATCAGCATCGGGCCGTTCGCAAGCGCGCAGTCGTCGAGCAGGATGCCGACCGCCAGCACGTCGTCGTTGGTGTGGGGGTAGAAGGCCCAGTCCTGGTGCCACTCGACGGGCGCGCCATAGCCCGCCGATTTCATGTTGAGCTTGGCGCCGTGCAGACGAATGTTGGGACCGAGCAGCGCCGCCATCATGGCTGTGATGCCGGGATGGCGCACCAGCCGCTTGAAGTAGTCGAAGTGCTTGTGCGGGGCCTTGATGCGCCGGACCTTCGGCTTCGCCGGCGTATGGCCGTCCTCGAGGTCGTAGATGTCGGTGTGGCTCGTCACCTTGGCCGCGCCCGCGACGATTGCGTCGACCTGCGCGCGCAACTCCGCGACCTCCTTGGCAGTCAAGGCGTCGGGGATCATCAGGTAGCCGTGCTCGGCGTAGAAATCGACCTGCGCGGGCGTCAGCATGGGGCAAGGCTCCTCGATGTGGAGGCGGAATGTTAGTCCCGCTCCGGAGAGGGATCAATGGTGTGCGTGCGCGGCTGTCAGCCCGTGTACCCTGGCAAACCGAACGCGTTCGGATAGCCGAACAGTCCCACCGAGCCGCCGGTGTGCAGGAAGACGACGTTTTCGTCCTTCTTGAATTTGCCCTTCTTGATGAGATCGATCAGGCCGGCCATGCCTTTCCCCGAATAGACCGGGTCGAGCAGAATGCCTTCCTTGTTGGCGACGAGCTTCAAGGCCTCGACCATGCCTTCGGTCGGAATGCCGTAGCCCTGGCCGACGTAGTCGCAGTTGGCGACGACGTGCTCGCGCTTGACCGCACCCGGCACCCCGACATGGGCGCAGGTCTTCTCGGCAAGCGCAAACACGCTCGCTTCCTGCCGGTCCTTCGGCGCGCGCACGCCGATGCCGAGCACGGGGATCTGGCTGTTCAGCATGGCAAGGCCCGCGACGAGGCCCGCCTGCGTGCCCGCGCTGCCCGTGGCATGCACCAGATGGTCGATGCGCAGCCCCATCTCGGTCGCCTGATTGAGCAATTCCAGCGCGGCGTTGACGTAACCCAGCGCACCGACCGGGTTCGAGCCGCCGCCCGGAATGACGTAGCAGCGCTTACCCTTCTTGCCGAGATCGGCGGCCAGGATATCCATCTCCTTCTGCATGTCGGTGCCGCCCGGCCGCTTGGAGATCGAGGCGCCGTGTAACTGATCGAGCAGCACGTTGCCGTTGAGCGTGTAGGCCTCATCTGGATAGCCGGTGCGGTCCTCGAGCAGGATGTGGCAGGCCATCCCGAGCTTGGCGGCAATGGCCGCCGTCTGGCGCGCGTGGTTGGATTGGGTCGCACCCTGCGTGATCACCGTGTCGGCCTCTCGCGCCACCGCCTCGGCCATCAGGAACTCGAGTTTTCGCGTCTTGTTGCCGCCACTCGACAGCCCCGTGCAGTCGTCGCGCTTGATCCACAACTTCGGGCCGCCCAGGTGCTTCGACAGGTTCTCCATCGGCTCGAGCGGGGTCGGAAAGTGGCCGCAGCGGATGCGCGGGAACTTGGCGAGGTTCATGGGGGCTTGTCTCCGGTGCGGCGGCGAGGTGGGATCAGCCCCTCGGGTCTGTCCCTGTTCACGGTGCTCTCGGTTTCGCGCACCGGTGACGGGCGGTCAAGCGTCTCGCCGCTACTCTTCAAACTGCGATCATGGTAGACCTGTCAGCATGAAAAGAGGCCGCCGCACTGGCAGTCCTGAAGGCGCACGAGGCCGAACTCAAGCAGCTCGGAGTGGTCAGCGCATCCTTGTTCGGCTCGACGGCGCGGGACACTGCCACCGAATCGTCGGATGTCGACGTGGCCGTGCGGCTCGACGGCAGCATCCGAGGCTTCCGGGCTGTAGGCCAATTGGAGCGCATCCGAGAATGGCTGTCGGAGCTGCTGCGGGAGCCGGTCGACGTCATCCCGGAACCTGTAAACCCCGGTCCGCTGACGTCGTCGATCGATCGGGACCGGTGTCTTGTCTTCTAGCGATCCCGGGCGGCGCTTCCGCGACATCATCGAGAACATCGATCTGATATTCGCGAGTGCTGCGGGGATCGACAAGCAGCAATTCATCGCTGATTCTGAAGCTGCAGCAGACTGCGAACGGTCCTGGCGCGTCTGGCACCTGGAGCGGTGATCCCGACGCGAATTGAGCCTCGCTCTCGTCGTGACAACGCGCCGCCCCCCGTGCCATTGTCTTGGTCGCCCGAACACCGCGCCATGGGGCCGCCCGGCGCAAGCACCCGAGGGAAGGACCAACGCCCATGCTCGACGCCTATATTTACGATGGAGCCCGCACGCCGTTCGGCCGCCAGGACGGCGCGCTGTCCCGTGTGCGCCCAGACGATATGCTGGGCGACGTGATCAAGGCGGTGGTCGCGCGCTCGGGCTTCAAGGCGGCGGCGATCGACGACGTCAACATCGGCTGCGTCGGCCAGGCCGGCGAGGACAGCCGCAACGTCGGCCGTCACGCCATGCTGCGCGCCGGGCTACCGATCGAGGTGCCGGCCAACACCATCAACCGGCTGTGCGGCTCGGGCATGAACGCCATGATCGCCGCGGCGCACGCCATCACCTGCGGCGAAGCGGACGTGATCGTCACCGGCGGCGTCGAAAGCATGACGCGGGCGCCGTTCGTGGTCAGCCGCACCGCTGGAGCGTTCCCCAAGGCGATGGAATCCTACGTCTCCTCGCTCGGCGCCCGCTTCCCCAACCCCCGGATCGAATCCGAGTTCGGCGCCGATACCATGCCGCAGACCGCCGACAATCTCGCTCGGGACTTCCAACTGACCCGCGAGGCGTGCGACGTGTATGCGCTGGCCTCGCAGCACAAGTTCGCCGCCGCCCAGAACGCGGGCTTCTTCAAGGACGAGATCCTGGCCGTCGCCGTTCCCGCCGCCAAGAAAGGCGCGCCCGATACGATGGTCGACGTCGACGAGCATCCGCGGCCCGAGACGACCATGGAAGGCCTGCAGAAGCTCCGCGCCATCTTCAAGGACGGCGTGACCACCGCTGGCAACGCGTCGGGCATCAACGACGGCGCGGGCGTTTTGATTCTCGGCAGCGCTAAGGCCGGCGAGAAAGCCGGCGCCAAGCCGCGCGCCCGCATCCTAGCGACCGCTGTAGCGGGCGTGGCGCCGCGGATCATGGGCTTTGGACCTGTGCCGGCCGCGCAGAAGGCGCTCGAGCGCGCTGGGCTCACACTGAAGGACATGGACATCATCGAGATCAACGAGGCGTTCGCCGCTCAGGTGCTGGCGTGCCTGAAGGGCCTCAACCTCTCGGTCGACGACAGCCGCGTCAACCCGAACGGCGGCGCGATTGCGGTGGGGCATCCGCTCGGCGCATCCGGCTCGCGCATCGCGCTCACCGCGGTGCGCCAGCTCGAGCGGACCGGCGGCAAGCGCGCGCTCGTCTCGATGTGCATCGGCGTCGGCCAGGGCATCGCCATGGTCATCGAGCGGGTGTGACGTGATCGACATCGATGCCGTGACGCGGCTGATGCACGAGGTTGCCGCGACCGAGGCGATGCCACGCTGGCGCAATCTTGGCACGGGCGACATCGTCGAGAAGACCGGCCCCGACGATCTCGTCACGGTCGCCGACCGTGCTGTCGAGGCGGTGCTGTCGCGGCGGCTCGTCGAGCTGTTGCCGGGCTCGGCGGTGGTCGGCGAGGAGGCCGTGCACGCCGATCCCCGGCTGATCGAGCGGCTGCGCGCACCGGGACACGTGTGGGTGATCGATCCGATCGATGGCACCAGCAATTTCGCCAAGGGCGATCCGGGGTTCGCGCTGATGGTGGCGCTGATCGAGGATCGTGTGCCGGTGGCGGGATTTCTGCATGCGCCAGCGCTCGGCGACACGACGTTTGCGGCGCGCGGCGAGGGCGTCTGGCACGCGTCGGGCGGCAAACCGGCTGTGCGCATGACGAGGCCCGATCCGCGCAAGGGGCTGGGCGCGCTCTCCGGCATGGTGGGGAAACGCGCGTTCACGCCGGAGCGTCGCGCCGAGGTGCTCGCCCGCGCGCCGCGCTTCAAGTCACTGACCCCCAACACCGGCTGCGCGGGCCTCGACTATCCCCTGCTGGCGACGGGCCGCTGCGACTTCGTGCTCTACGGCAAGACGGAGCCCTGGGACCATCTGCCCGGCCTCGCGATCGTCTCCGAGCTCGGCTTCCATTACGCGCGGCTTGACGGCAGCGCCTATGCCCCCGGCGATAATACGGGCGGTTTGCTGGTTGCGTCACACGCCGAGATCTGGACCGAGTTGCGCGACGCGCTGCTCGGCTGAGCGGGCTGTCCCAGATTTCCGCTGCGCTGTGCCCGGTTTATCCCCGCCGTTAACGCTGGCAACTGATCGGCATCGCGAAACTTATGCCCGCGGGTCGCAGCGGGGTTATGATCCCCTCGTCTTCACCGCTGAGGGGCTCAGGCTCGAGCTGGACGTCTGGGTGATGGGGATGCGCAAGCCCGCATGGGATGCCGCTGAGCTCAAGGTGTCCGCCTCCCAAAGGCCCGCCCGATGCTCGACATGCCGCCGGTCAATGGGCGGGATGCGGCAAGATCCAGCGAGCGTTGCGCCGTGTGGAGCCAGCGTGGCATCCAGCAACGACCAGATTGAGCGGCCCCGCTGCTCCACCTCCCTCACGGGAGAAATTGGAAGATCCGAAAGAACCCACCCTGCGTCCGATCGGCCGCGGGGCGATTGGGGTTGTGCGGCAGCTGTAGCCGACTTTTGTCACTCGCTTTTAGCGCCTAGGTTTTTGAAAATGCGCGGCACAATTTCCATTGCTGCAATAGAAGCAATTCCAACTAGCATCGAGGGTAGGACGCCAATTCCAGAGCCATAACGCACAAGACCAATCACCAGCGACGCGACCTGTTTCCATTTGGAAATCATGTGGTGTGTCCATATTCTGTTGCAATTAAGTCGACGTACGCGATCGCCTCGCCGTCAGGCCAGATGCTTCAAATACTGCGCTTCGATATCGCAGCCGACGAGCTTGGAATAGGCGCCGAGCAGCTTCTTGACGACCCGGCCCGGCACCCGTCCATCGCCAATGGTCGCGTGGTTGACCTTCACTACGGGGCACAGGCACAAGCTCGTCGAGGTGAGGAACACCTCGTCGGCGGTGTAGGCGTCGTAGAGGTCGATGTCGCGCTCGACCACCTCGATGCCCGCTTTCTGGGCGAGTTCGATCACGGTCAGCCGTGAGATGCCCTCGAGCACGTACTTGCCCTGTGGCGTCGCGATTTTCCCGTCCTTGACGACGAAGATGTTGGAGCCGATGCCCTCGCACAGGTTGCCGTTTTCATCCAGCAGCACGCCCCAGGCCTCCGGATCACGGTCCTTCACCTCCAGCTCGCCCATGATCATGTTGAGGTAGTTGTGTGTCTTGACGCGCGGCGAGAGGGAGCCGGGCGGCGTGCGGCGCACCGAGGGCACGATCACGCGGATGCCGTCGCGGTAATGTGGCGCGCGGGCCTTGAACGGCAGCGGCATGCAATCGACGACCACGTTCGGGCCCATGTGCTCCCAGGGGTCCATGCCGTCGCCGACGCTCTTGACGCCGCGCGAGACGCGCTGGCCGACCCACCAGTCCTCGCCTTTGGCCAGCAGATGCGCGTTGCGGGCCACCACCTCGTGCGTCGCCGCGATCATGGCCGCGGGCTGCATGCCGGTGTCGATGCGCAGGTAGGCGAGCGAACGGTAGAAGCGGTCGATGTGCTCCTCGACGCGGAACGGCGTGCCGTTGAAGGTGCGGGTCATGTCGAAGCAGCCGTCGCCGTAGAGGAAGCTGCGATCGCGAAACGGCACGCGCACCTCGGATTCGGGCACGTACCGGCCATTGAAGAAGGCGATGCGCTCGTTGGATCGCGGCGTCATGGGGGCTCTCCGGCGATGTGTCTCGGGTCGGGGCCGATCCTAGGCCATGGAGCGGGCTGGCGTCCAATGGGGGCTCGTCGGGCGCAATAGCGCGCCCACAATGCTTGCCACGCTCACTGACGTCGACGCGCGTATTGCGGTGCGCCCCGAAGGCGCGGAACACCAGTGGAGGAAGGTTCCACCGAGATAAGTGTCGGTTGGTCTCGTAGCTGGCAAGCGGTTCGTTCGGGCAACCGGCGGGCCGGAGCCTTGCGACACAGGCGGCTTCTGG
>JANOJW010000591.1:0-9381 GCA_031418955.1 Hyphomicrobiales bacterium
CTTGATGAACTGGCTCGCCTCTGGCCTCTTTCGGCGCTGTCGATCGACAGCGGCGGAACAACCGATCAGCGGGCGCTGGAGGAACAGCGGCGATGCTCATGTTCAGATCGGCTTTCCCATCGCTGCTGATCGTCTGAGCCAATCAGACGGCGCCCCCGCACCCCGCTGACCACGATCGGCCCGTCGCCATCCGCTCATCGGAAAACCCGATCGTGACTCGTGTTCTGCGCGCTGACGCCTATAAGCAAGAGAGGGAAGCACAGGGGAATTGACGTCCAATGCCGCACTTGAGGCAGATCGAATACCTAGTGGCGCTGGCGGACACGCGTCACTTCCGCCGTGCCGCTGAGCGCACAAATACGACGCAGCCGACGCTCAGCGAGCAACTGAAGGCGCTGGAGGACCGGCTCGGCGCACAACTCGTGGAGCGATCACGCTCGCACGTGATGCTGACGCCGCTCGGCCAGCAGGTCGTCGAGATCGGCCGGCGCATGCTGGCAGACGCCAACGAGATTCGGGCGCTTGCGCAAAGCGGTGGTCGCGACCTCGCCGGCGTTCTGCGCCTGGGCCTGCCGCAAACGATCGGGCCCTATCTGCTGCCGCGCGTGGTGCCCGAGCTGCACCGCACTTACCCCGGGCTCAAGCTCTACGTGCGGGAGGCGTTGCCGAGCCTGTTGCCGCGCGGCCTCGAGGACGGCAGCTACGACGTGATTATTTCGCTGCTGCCGATCCGCAGCGCCGAGTTGATCAGCATGCCGCTGTTTCGCGAGCCGGTGATGCTCGCCGTGGCGGAGGACCATCCTCTCGCGGCAAAAGAGCGAGTGAGGCGCACCGAGCTAGAAGGCCTCGACGTGCTGTCACTTGGTCCAGGGCATCAGTTGCATAGTGTCGCGCTGGCATTGTGCGAAGAATTCGGGGCCAACCTGCGCCTCGACTACGAAGGGACCAGCCTCGACACGCTGCGCGAGATGGTGGCGATGGGCCTCGGAATCACGTTCCTGCCCGGCCTCTACGTTCGCTCCGAGCTGTCGCGCGGCGGCGGCGTCAAGACCCTCGAACTCGAAGGGCGGTCGGTCTATCGCACGATCGGGCTCGCCTGGCGCAAATCGAGCCAGCGGCAGGAGAATTATCAAAAACTCGGCGAGCAGATCCGAACCATCGCGCTGACCAAGTTCGCCGGCGTGGCCTTGGCGGTGTGACGCGTCACTCGGCGGCGTCGGCGGTGGCCAGGCTGCGCTTTTCGCGGCGGCGCTGCACGGACGAGGGGATGCGCATCGCCTCGCGATACTTGGCGACCGTGCGCCGCGCGATCTCGATGCCCTCCCGGCCCAGGACCTCGACGAGCTTGTCGTCGGAGAGAATGGCCGCCGGCCGCTCCGCGTCGATCAGCGTCTTGATGCGGTGGCGGACCGATTCGGAGGAATGCGCCTCGCCGTCACCAGCCGATGCGATCGACGAGGTGAAGAAGTATTTCAGCTCAAAGATGCCGCGCGGCGTCGACATGTACTTGTTGGAGGTGACGCGCGAAACCGTCGACTCGTGCATCTTGATGGCTTCGGCGATGGTCTTGAGGTTCAGCGGCCGCATGTACTGCACGCCGTGCGCGAGGAAGCGGTCCTGCTGGCGCACGATCTCCTCGGCGACACGCAGAATGGTGCGGGCGCGCTGGTCGAGGCTTTTGACCAGCCAGTTGGCCGTGTTGAGGCACTCGAGCAGGAAGCCCTTGTCTTGTTCGTTGCGCGCCGTGCGCGAGACCCGCGTGTAGTAGACGCGATTGACGAGCACGCGCGGCAGCGTGTCGGAGTTGAGCTCGACGATCCAACTGCCGTCGGAGGCCGCGCGCACCATCACGTCGGGCACCACCGCCTGCCGGTCGACTGTCCCGAAGCCCAGGCCAGGCTTGGGGTTCAGCTCCTTGATCTCGGCGATCATATCAGCGAGATCCTCGGCGTCACAGCCGACCGCACGGCGCATGGCGGCCAGATTGTGCTGGGCGAGCAGCGGCAGGTTGTCGAGGAAGCGGGCCATCAAGGGATCGAGGCGGTCGCGCTCACGCAGCTGGATGGCAAGGCACTCCTTGAGATCGCGCGCGCCGACGCCGGAGGGATCGAACGACTGCAGGACCGAGAGCACACGCTCGATTGCCGCGGGCGTGGCGCCGAGCTTCTCGGCGAGGTCGGCGACATCGGCCCGCATGTAGCCAGCCTCATCGACCAGGTCGATCATGTAGCCGCCGACCAGCCGGTCGACGGGGTCCTGTAGCGCCAGGGTGAGCTGGCTCGTCAGGTGCTCCCGGAGCGAGGTCTCGTTTGCGACATAGGCCTCGAGATTGTTGTCGTCATCGCCCATGGGGGCAGCACCGCGCACCGACGACCAGCTCGAGGCGCCGAGATCGGCCATGCGGTCGGCGGCGCTCGCATCCGGGTCGACGCTCTCGTGGTCGCAGTCGAGATCGGTCGCAGCCTTGGGCGTGTCGGAGACGAGATCGAGTCCTGGCTCGGCTTCGGATACGGGGGTGGTGACCTCGGGGCGATCGACGCCCGTGGCCGCGGCCGGTCCGGCTTCCTCGCCCCGCTCCAACAGCGGGTTGCGCTCGAGTTCGGTCTCGACGAAGGCGTTCAGTTCCATGTTGGAGAGCTGCAGGAGGCGGATCGCCTGCTGCAGCTGCGGCGTCATGACGAGCTGCTGGCCCTGTCTGAGCTCAAGCTTCGCCGAAAGCGCCATCCCAATACGTCCTCAACTGCCCCGGGTGCCTCGCACCTGCGGACACGAGTGTTAGGCGAGCTGCATTAACCGAACATGTTCCCGAGATAAACCCTACGGACGTCCTCGTTGCGTATGATTTCCTCAGGCTTACCTTGTGTCAGAACATGACCCTCGGCAATCACATAGGCCCGGTCGACCAGGCTCAAAGTTTCGCGAACGTTATGATCGGTGATCAGAACGCCAATTCCCCGCTGCGTCAGATGACGGACGAGCTGCTGGATGTCGCCGACCGCAATCGGGTCGACGCCGGCGAACGGCTCGTCGAGAAGCATGAACGAGGGCCTCGAGGCCAGCGCCCGGGCAATCTCGCAGCGGCGCCGCTCGCCGCCCGACAACGCCAGCGAGGGGCTCTTGCGCAGGCGGCCGATGTTGAACTCGTCGAGGAGCGCGTCGAGCTGCTCGGTGCGCTTGCGCCGGTTGGGCTCGACCAGCTCCAGCACCGCCATGATGTTCTGCTCGACGGTCAGGCCGCGGAAGATCGAGGCCTCCTGCGGCAGATAGCCGATGCCGAGACGGGCGCGGCGGTACATCGGCAGGCCGGTGACGTCGCGGCCATCGATGGTGATGTTACCCTCGTCGGAGGGAACGAGGCCGGTGATCATATAGAACACCGTGGTCTTGCCGGCGCCGTTGGGGCCGAGCAGCCCTACCGCCTCACCGCGCGCGACGGCGACGCTGACGCCCTTCACCACCATGCGCTTTTTGTAGGTCTTCTTGACGCCCTGGCAGGTGAGCCAGCCGTCGCCGCCCCGCGCCGTGATCTCGGCGTAGGCGTCGTGCGCGGCGGCGGCCTGGCTATGGCCGTTCACGGGCATCGGCACAGAGGGCCTGGCTTTCGGCTTGGCGCGAGAAAAAAGCGGAAGACGCATCAGGGCTGGCCCGTCTTCTGCTGCGTAACGGCCTCCCACGAGGAGGCGCCGGGACGACCCTTCGGTAGCTGCGGCGCCTTGGCGGGATCGACGCCCTGCTCCTTGGCTTTCTGCTTGGCGGCGTCCTTCATCTCGTTGGGATAGAGCACGATGGACGGCCGATTGGACTTGCACACCATGCCGGCCGGGCAGGACGGGCCGGTCCCTGACTCGGCTGCCGAGATTGCTGGGCCCTTCGCGGCTGGCGCGGCATGTTTCGTGGTGCCAGGATCGGCCGGTGCGGCGGGCAGGCGCTGCGGTCCGGGCGGGACTACCGGCGTCGGCTCCACACCTGCGCCCTCCTGCTCGAAGCGGGAGACGCCCGTCATCATGTCGATCACGAAGCGGCTGCCGGTGCCGACGCTCTTGCCCTGCGAGACGACGACGTTGCCGCCGATCACCACGGTGTTCGCGGCGACATCGAAATCCGCCCAGTCACCCTTGGCGGTCTGCCCGTCCTTACCGGTGACGACTACCTGCTGGCGCGCCTCGATGCGGCGCAGTTGCGTCGCCTGACCGGCGGTCTTGTCTTTCGGACCCTTCGCGGCGGCCGGCGCGTTGGCGACCGCCATACCCTGCCCCGTGTAGTGCGCGGTCAGCTCGGACGTACGCACCACGAAGTCGCCCTGCTTGGCCACGACGTTTACTTTGAAAACCGCGGTCTTTACCGTGTCGTCGACGTCCATGGTGGCGGCGTCGATCTCGATGGGCGCATTGGGATCGGTCTTGAACGCCGCGCCGAAGGGGCTTGCCGGCGCATCGGCGACCTTCTCCTTGGGCGCTGCACCAGGCTTCTGTTCGCCTTGATAAAACACCGCGTTGATTCGCTCGTTCAGCGCGCTCGTCCCAGGCGGGCTCTCGAGCCGGGTCTTGCCGGCACGCCGGTCGACGAACAGACGCCCGCCTTTCAGGACGTTGCGAGCCTGTTCAACCATAACGTCTCCGGTCATGAGGATGGTGTCGGCCTTCTGGTCGAGCAATGCCTCGCGCGCCTCCGCCAGGCGTTCGACGCCCGACGCCATCTTGACGCCGCCGGCGAGCGCCACGCGCTCGGTCTCAGCGTCATAGGTCATGGTTTCGGAGGTGGCGCGATCGTCCTTGTTGATCATGACGACGTTGCCTCGCGCCTTGATGGTCTTGAGCTTCGACTGCGGCTCGTCGGCAGCATCTCCTGCCTGCGCCTTTGGCGCCGGTGCGCCATCAATCGAGGCACGGCCCTCGTAGAGCACGTCGAGCTCATGCGCCTCCAGTGTCGCCTCGCCCTGGCGCGCGATGACGGCGCGCCGGAACAGCGCCGTCTTGGCGGTGTCGTCGACGTCGAGCTGCTCGGACTTCACGTCGATCGGCTGGCCGGAATTGGCGGTGAGCCCGGGCATCTGACCGGCCTTCGCCTTGGCCGTGGCCTTGGCGGCCTCCTTGACGGAAGCGCCCTTCGCCGCGGCATTGGCCCTCAAGTGAACCTCGACATCGCCCTTGAACGTCGCCTGGCGCTCTTTCGAGAGCATCGTCATGGTGCGCGCACGAATGGTGCCCGCGTCGTTCTCGGCGGTCAGCGGCGCATGCGAAACGATGCGGTTCTCCTTGTTGTAGACGGTCGCCCGCGTCATGCGCGCGCGCATGCCTGTCGAGCCATCGATATCGATCTTCTCGTGCAGTTCGAGCACCTCGGTCTTGCTGTCGTAGGTGCCCCACGTCGCCTTCAGCTTGGTGACGACGCCGCTGAGCTGCTCGATCTCGCCGTCGATGCTGTTGAGGCGGACAGGGCCGCTCATCTTGAGATCGGAGATGGCTTCGCGCGCCCGCACCACATACTTGGCGCCGTCCTTGGAGAGCCCGGCATAGCGCGGCGTCCGCATGGTGAGGTTCTTGGTGTCGATCTCAGGCGTTCCCGGATCGAAGCCCGGGGGAAGCCGGGAGGATAGATACAGTGTGCCGGCGTAGGCGGCGACCGCCAGGAGCGTGCCGACCGGCAGCACCAGCTTCATCGAGCGCACGAGCCAGCTGTGGCGGCGCGCCGACTTGATCGCGCGCACCCGGTCGCCCGACGAGGCGATCGTCTGGGCGGCGCTACCGCTCTGTCGTGATCTTGACTCCTGGTCAGTCATTGCCCGTCTCTGAGCCCGTATCTGATCGCGCTGGGCGCACTGGGATGGGCCCCGTCACGGTCCCTCCGCGTCCGCCCCCAGATGGCCGCGAATTGGGGTGATACTGCGGCGCAAGTCGCGGCGCCCCCGAGTATTGGTCCAACGACATCCAGTGGTTCGTTGCCCTACCATTCGGCCGTCTTCGGGTCGAGGTCGTGAAGGTCAGCCGACTTGCGGAAAATAAAGTGAACACGCAGCTCCTGGTCGTCGAAATCGTAGAAATCGTAGAGAACCACAAAGGGTGTTCGCGTAATTGGATAAGCGACCAGTCCGTGGTGCGGATCTGGTCGCTTGATGCCCGGATGCTGTGCCAAGAGGAGGTTGATGGCATCATATGCGCGATCCCGCTTCTCGAGGATCACCCGGACGCCGAACCGTGGAAAACCGTGCTCCAACAGCTCCTCGAGCTGCTCGTGGAAGGTGCGCGACAGCCGCACCTGTCTCATCGCGCGGTCGGGTGTCGGGCGCGCAGTCGTTCGATGAGTGCGTTCGAGCGTGTCCGGCTCTCGTCGATGGTGAGCGTTCGGCCAGCGGCAAAATCGGCTTTGGACTGCTGAACAAGTGCCATCTCGCGCTGTGTCAAATCGCGAATCGGCTCATCGACGTTCGTCAAATGATCAATGTAATCGATCACCGTTCGTACGCGTTCGTCGGTGAGAGCCGCGAGCTTGGCGTTGATGGCAGCGATCGCTTGTGTGCGGGTCATAGCTACAAAGTATAGCACGAGCGGTGCGCTACTCAGTGCGCGAAAATGTCGTCCTCCTCGAAGCCGGCGAGGTCGAGCCGCGTGCGTGTCGGCAGGAACCGAAAGCAGGCCTCGGCGAGCGCGACCCGATCCTCGCGGACCAGCATGGCCTCGAGGCGGGCCTTGAGCTGGTGCAGATGGAGGACGTCGGAGGCGGCGTAGGCGAGCTGCTGCTGGCTGAGCTTGGTGGCCGCCCAGTCGGAACTCTGCTGCTGCTTGGACATATCGAGGCCCAGCAGCTCGGCGCACAGATCCTTCAGGCCGTGGCGGTCGGTGTAGGTGCGCACGAGCTTGGAGGCGATCTTGGTGCACCAGACCGGGCCGGTCACGACACCCAGGTACTTCTGCAGCACGGCCACATCGAAACGCGCGAAATGGAAAATCTTGAGGGTTGCTGGATCGGCAAGCAGGGCCTTCAGGCGCGGCGCCGACCAGTCCCGTCCATCGAACTGCACGAGGTGGGCTGACCCATCGCCGCCCGACAGCTGCACGAGGCACAGTCGGTCCCGATGCGGTTTGAGGCCCAGGGTCTCCGAATCGATCGCCACGCCATCCGGGAAGGACAGCCCTGCCGGCAAGTCGCCTTTATGCAGCGTGATGCGGGGGCTCGTCATGTTGGGCTCCTCAGGGCGATAGGGGCTTTCAGTAGTTGCGACGCGCCGGTCCGGCAAGCGGGTGTCGAGAAAGGGGTAGATGTACGACGTTCGCTTTGGTTGGAGCACAACACGATGCCGCACAAAGCAGCCGGACTCCCGATTTGCTGTGCCGCAGCGAAATTCGCATTCGTCAAGATCGCGCCGCAAAAACTTCAGAATATGCTTGACGAGGAGCATTTATGTCGCATCAATAACTCTGTCGGCATACTTGCGATCCGGGCCGAACCGTGCGGCGGCGAAATCCGGATTTCAAGTCCGTGGTCTAACGGTACGAGGGCGTACAATGGGCATCGAGAGATTGAACAAGGCGGCGATGGCGGCAGGCTATGCCATGGCGACGCCCGAGGATTACGACACCGGCGTCGAACAGGTCGCGGCGGTGGCGAACGAGGATGTGGCGCGCGCGATCATGCCAGCCGGCAAATCCCTGGTGCTGGCGCAGCCCGCGCCATCGTCCTCGACAATCAGCGCAGCGCTCGCATGGGCGCGGTCCTGCGTGCCGTCATTCGGCGGCCGCGCCACCGCCTGACCCTGGTCACGACGGTCCATGGGCAAGGCGCAGCCGCAGGGTTGCGCCTTTTTGTTTTGTGGCCCGCCTCAGGCGCTCGTACGGGTTTCCAGGCCCGCGGTCGCGATCCACCGGAGCACGACATCGTAGTTGAGCGCGACCCACAGGTGCCCGGCGCCATCCAGGTGCACGACCTCACAATCTGGCAGGGCAGCAGCCAGATGACGCGCCGCTGCCAACGGCACATTGCGGTCGTCGCTGCCGAGCCAGACTCGGGCGGGCACCCTGGCGGCGGCGAGATCGAGATCCCAGGGCGCGCCGAACAGCGCCAGATCGATCGCCGGCCCTTCAGCGCCGGGCCGCAAGCCTTCCACGAAAGTAGCCGCCAGCCGATCTCGGACGCCGGGCGAAGCGAGAACCCGCCGATCCGCAGGCGGCACGGTCGCCATGGCAACGGCGATACCAAGCCGAGGCGACAGCCGCAGGAGGCCGCGAAGCCCGCGAAAAATGCCGCGTACGGCTCGGGGCCGTCGCGTCAGAGGGCCAAAGCAGAACCGGTGCAGCGGGGTCATCGTCGGCTCGACGCCCGCGATCGGGCCGACGGGCGCAAACAGCGCCAGCGCGGTAACACGCTCGGGGTAACAAGCCGCGAGGGCCGCCGCATAGGGGCCGCCGCCGGAAACCGCAAGGACGCCGAACCGTCTGAGCCCGAGCCTGTCCACCAGCGCTGCCATGTCGTCGGCGAACGCACCGAGCGACGGGGCGGGATGGGCGCTGGTGCCGCCATACCCCCAACGATCGGGGGCGATGAGGCGCAGCGACAGCGCACGCGCGGGAGCGTCGGCGGTCGAAAATTTGAGGCGTGAGCCGGGCGTGCCGTGCAGCGCGATCACCGGCATGCCGTTCGGGTCGCCGAACGCTCGCCACGCAATCTGCCGCTTATCAGGCAGCTCTAACCGATGATCTGTCCCCGACAGCCCCACTTGCACAGCCGGGTCCCCACTCATCCGAGCCAACCAGTCAGCCAACCAAGCGTAAGCAGGCCCAGCAACGTCAAAGCTCCAGCGCGAAACTGTGCGCACCGCCGGCACGAATTGCGGTGAGGGGTCAAGCGCTGCTCACGCGGGCTATCGATCATCCAAGGCTATCGGTGCGCAGCTCAGTTCTTCTTCGGCGCGCGACCGGCAACGCGCGGCAGAGCAGCAAGGTATGCCGCCATCGCCGCGCGATCTTCCGGCGACATGCGAGACGTATTTGCGATCACCTTCCCCATTTCTTCATCGACCGGAGCACCATTTGGCGTCACTCCGGTCCCGAGAAAGTAGACGAGGTCCTTCTGCGTCCATTCCGACAAGCCGTCGGCGTGTTGCGTGATGTTGGGCACCCACCCTTTTCCGTCGGGTGTCGGCCCGCCAGCGTAGCGCGTGCCGCCGCTGATGCCACCGAGCAGGTTTCGCTTGCTGTGGCACTCCACGCAATGGCCAAGCGCTTCCGTGAGATAGGCTCCCCGATTGTAATCTGCCGGCTTGCTCTGGTCCGGAACGAACGAACGCCCGTCGAGAAAGAGAAGTTTCCAACCGCCGAGTAAGAACCGCTGATTGAACGGGAACGCCAAAGCATGGGGCTCGGAGGCCCTTGCGACAGCCGGCAGCGT
>JANOJW010000592.1:0-11159 GCA_031418955.1 Hyphomicrobiales bacterium
CATTGCGGCGCGTGATGGCGGGGCTTTTCCTCACCGTCGCAATGCTGCTCGCCGTCGCGCCGGCTGCCTCGGCCGCCGAGCTGCTGATGTTCGAGGAGCAAGGCTGCCCCTGGTGCAAGCGGTGGCATGCCGACGTCGGCGTCGCCTACCCGAAGACGCCCGAAGGCCGACGCGCCCCGTTGCGCCAGATCGATATCGTGCAAACCTCGCGCGCCGGTGTGACGCTAGCCTCGCCCGTGGTCTACTCGCCGACCTTCGTGCTGGTCGAGAACGGCCGCGAGATCGGGCGCATCACCGGGTACCCCGGCGCCGATTTCTTCTGGGGCCTGCTCGGCGAGCTTCTCGCCAAGCTCGACAAGGGCGCCGGAATGCCCGCTGACCAGACGAAAACCGCCGCACGCCGGAGATTGTGCTTCCCGGCGCGGGCCACAACGTGACGAGCCTGCCATGACCGACGCAACCGCACCCCATCTCACCGACGATGATGACGCTCTGGCGCGCGAGATGTCACCTGAGCTGCAGCATCTCATGCAGAAGGCCCGCAAGGCCGCCGATTTCCTGAAAGCGTGTGCACACGAGAACCGCCTCGTGATCCTGTGCCTGCTTGCCGAGCGCGAGCGGTCGGTGACGGAACTCGAGGAATTTCTCGAGCTCAACCAGGCGACAGTGTCCCAGCAGCTCGCACGCTTGCGCCACGAAGGCATCGTCGAAACGCGGCGCGACGGGCGCGCGGTCTATTACAGCCTCGTCGACGAAACGACCAAGCGCTTCATCCAGGCGATCTACGACAAGTTCTGCCGCGGGGCCTGAGGGCTACCCCTCCCGCCGTCGCGCTGCCTCCACCGCCGTCGCCAGCAGCAGCGCCGACAGTCCGAAGGCCGCCATGAACCACGTCTGCCAGAGCCCGTAGCTGAAGGCCCCGGTCATCACGGCCGCGACGAAGCTCGCGTGCGCATAGGGCTGGATCGCCGCCGGCAACCGCCCCATCCAATGCAGCGCCGCGACGCCGGCGAGCATCAGCAGCATGGCCCCGATCGCGCCGAGTTCGTACCAGGTCTGCATGAACACGTTGTGGGAATGCCGACCCGTGCGCTGCGGAAATCCGTGGCCGGTCCGGGTCTCGGCGGTCGGCCGCTGCCGGTCGTCGATCTCCTTCGTCGCGGCGACGCCGACCCCGAGCAGCGGCCTTTGCAGCACGCGTTCCGCCGCCTCGTTCCACAGCACGATGCGCTGGCGGCCCGTATCCGGGATCCACGTCGCTTGATGCAGGCCGCCCTGGTAGCTCCAGAGCGCTAACGGTACCACGAACAGTGTCGCCGCCACCCAGCCGGCGATGATCAGCGGCCGCATGAGATGAGGCGCCACGCGCAGCCCGCCGAAGGCTAACACCCCGAACACCAGTGCCAGCATCGACGTCTCGTGCTGCGAACTGAGCACGGCTAGCGCCGCGACACCGAACAGCAGCAGGCCTGTGAACCGCGCCGTCGCCCCGGCAAGGTGCGTGCTCACCATCAGCAGCGCCGGCCAGAGCGCCAGGCTCAGCACGGCGAGGTTGCGATTGAGGAAGTAGTCGCCGATCGTGATCACGGCGTCATTGGCGACTTTCATGTGCTTGACGCTCGATCGCAGCGCCGGGATCCAGGTGGCAAGCGTCCGGTGGATCCATAGATCCGTGACGAGTTCGAACAGGAGATAAACCACCCCGATGCCGAGCGCGATCATGACGGCGCAGATCAGTCGCCCGAGCGACGCATCGTCGAGAATGGCCAGTCCCCGTACGGTGGCGATCCCGACGGCCAGTAGCACCCAGAAGTAGAGGACTTTTCCGAAGGCCTCGCCACGGCTGACCGACCAACCGGCATTGGCGGCGATGTAGATCCCGAATACGGCGAGCGCCGTCACCAGAAGTGACCAGGGTCCCTGCAGCGCCCCTGCGCGCCCCCGGTGCATGGCGAGCATCGCGATCGGCAACAGCGCCAGCGCCGCCACCGCAGCGTGCGTTAGCCGCGGCGCGACGAGAGCTGCGAGCACCGCGACGAGCACCAGCATCGGCGCCGCCCGGTCAAGCAGGCTGTGGGCGGCGGCGGGCGCCGGCTGAGGGCTCATTGCGATCGACTCCGGCGGCCGCTTTCTGGCATGGCGGCGTTGCGTCCGGCAAAACGTGTCACTTGCCGTTCAGGTGTGGCAACCTATAGTTCCAGTCCTGGCGGGTCAAAGGAGCGGGTGCCGCATCCTGTTTCGGGCGTCACGGACAAATCGGGAAGGCGACGCGCGTGCTGTCGACGAGCCACTTCAACGCCGAGCAGATCCTTTCGGAGCTGCTGCCCTGGGTGCGGGTGGAAAGCCCGACCTATGACGCGGCCGCCGTCAACCGCATGATGGACCTCGCAGTTGCCGAGATGCAGTCAGTCGGAGCCCGTATCGAGCGTATTGCCGGTGAGCCAGGCTTCGGCGACATCGTGATTGCCCGCATGGGCGCGCGGGATGCGACCGCTGGCAACGGCATCCTCATCCTGTCGCACCTCGACACCGTGCATCTCGCCGGTACGCTCGATAGCCGGCTGCCGCTGCGTCGCGACGGCGACAGGTATTACGGCCCCGGCATCTATGACATGAAGGGCGGCGTTCGCATTGCGATCCATGCCGTGCGGGCCGTGCGTGACGCGGGCGGCACCAAGCTTCCGGTCACCTGGATGTTCGTCCCCGACGAAGAGGTCGGCAGCCCGACCTCGCGCATGCACATCGAGGCCGAGGCGCGCGGCCACAAGTACGTGCTGGTCACCGAGCCCTGCAAGAACGGGGTCGTGGTCACGGGCCGCTTCTCCTTTCAGCGCTTCTGGTTGAAGGTTGATGGCCGTCCAGCCCACGCAGGCGCCAACAATCGCCAGGGCCGCAGCGCCATCCGCGCCATGGCGCGCCTTGTCGAAAAGGTCGAGTCGATGACCGACTTCGCACGCGGCATGACCTACAGTGTCGGCCGCATCCATGGCGGCACCTTCGTCAACGTCATGCCGATCGAATGCCGCGCCGAGATCCTGACCGTGGCGCCTACCATGGTGCTCTATCATGAGATCGGCGAGCGGTTGCAGGCCCTCGAAGGCGACCACGACGGCATTCGCGTGACGCTCGAGCGCGGTCCCGTGCGGCCGCTCTGGGAGGCCAACCGTGGGACCTTGGCGCTTTTCGAGCGCGCGCGTCGCCTCGCGGGCGAGATCGGTTTCGCCCTGAATCACGGCTCCTTCGGCGGCGGCAGCGACGGCAACTTTACCGGCGCTTTGGGTATTGCCACCCTCGATGGCCTCGGCGTCGACGGTGCCGGCGCCCACACCTTCGAGGAGCACCTGCTGGTCTCGTCGCTGGTGCCGCGTTGCCGCCTCTTCGCCGAACTCCTCGCGACACTCGATTGAGATCTTCGATCGACTCGATCCAGGGGTCGGAATGGCCGTAACTCTGGATTTCTCCAATTCAAATTCCAGCCTCTGAGCGCATGCCGCTATCCACCGAACTTAGCCCTCCGAGATTCCCGCCGGACCACCCGGCCGTGGCGCACGGCCGTGTCGGTGTGCTGCTGCTCAACCTCGGCACGCCCGACGCCACCGACTTCTGGTCGATGCGCCGCTACCTCAAGGAGTTCCTGTCGGACCGCCGCGTCATCGAGGTGCCGCGCGCGATCTGGTGGCCGATCCTCAACCTGATCATCCTCCAGAAGCGGCCAGGCCCGAAAGGCCGCGACTACGACCGGATCTGGAACAAGGAGCGCAACGAAGGCCCGCTCAAGACCATCACGCGCGCGCAGGCGGAGAAACTTGCCGTCCAACTGGTCGGTGAACCGCGCGTCGTGGTCGACTGGGCCATGCGCTACGCCAATCCCTCGACCGAAAGCCGCATCAGGGCGCTGCAGGAACAAGGCTGCGACCGCATCCTGCTGGTCCCGCTCTATCCCCAATACGCCGCCGCTACGACCGCCACCGCTGCCGATCACGCCTTTCGCGCGCTGATGAAACTGCGCTGGCAACCGGCAGTGCGCGTCGCGCCGGCTTGGCATGACGATCCGGTCTACATTGCAGCGCTTGCCGCCTCCATGCGCACCGGCCTGAAGCGCCTCGATTTCGAGCCCGAGACCATCGCCGTGACATTCCACGGCATGCCCGAGAAGTACCTCCGTCAGGGCGATCCTTATCACTGCCAGTGTCTCAAGACCTCGCGGCTGCTGCGCGAGGCGCTTGGGATGACCGGCGATCGTTGGGTCACAGCGTTCCAGTCGCGCTTTGGCAACGATCCCTGGCTGCAGCCCTACACCGACGAGACGGTGGCGCGCCTCGCGAAATCCGGGGTGAAGCGGCTCGCCATGATAGCACCGGGCTTCACCGCCGATTGCCTCGAGACGCTCGAGGAGCTCGACGTCGAGAACCGCGAGATCTTTGTCGCCAGCGGCGGCGAGAAGTTCGCCTACATCCCGGCCCTCAACGACAGCGAGGAGGGCATGCGCGTCATCGAAGCGGTGGTGCGCCGCGAACTCTCGGGTTGGGTGTGAGTTAAGCCCGATGCGACGCCGTTTCTATCTCGCGGACAATCTGGGAGCGGGCCATGGCTCGCGTCGCCTGATCGAGCAGGTGATCGCTGCACTGACGCTGCATGGCGCCGCCGTGGTGCGCGAGCGTCATGCGTCGACCGCCGAGGCGCTGGCCGCCATGGAGAAAGCGGCGCGCGGCGGCCACCACGACGCCCTGCTCGCCGCCGGCGGTGACGGCACCATCCGTCTGGCAGCTAAAGCCGCACTCGGGACCGGCATGCCGATCGGCGTCATTCCCCGCGGCACCGGCAATGTGCTCGCGCACGAGACAGGGTTACCACAACAGCCGATCGCCATTGCCGACCTGCTGCTCCACGGTGGGGTGCGCACGATCAACGCCGGGCGCGTCAATGGTGAGCTGTTCCTGTTGATGGTGGGTGTCGGCTTCGATGGCCGCGTCATTGCCGCCCTCGACCAGCGCTTGAAGCGCTTGCTCGGCAAGGCTGCGTACGTGCCGGCGACAGTGCGGGCGCTTGCACACGGTGCGGAGACGCTGGACGTGACCTGCGATGGCGGCTGGACCGATCACGTCACCTGGGCCGTGATCTGCAACGCTCGAAGGTATGGCGGGCGCTTCGAGATGGCGCCGAACGCCCGGGTCGAGACATCGGGGTTCGAAGCCATTCTATTCGAAGGCACGGGGCGACGGCAGCGTATCGGGCAGCTGTGGGCGCTGGCGCGCGGACGGCTGATGAGTGAGCGGCTGCACATGCAGGGATATGGCGGCGACGTGATCATGCGCGGCTGCCGCTCGGCCACGATCCGCTCGACGACGCCAGTGCCCGTTCAGGTCGACGGCGACCGCTTCGGCACGACGCCGGTCACCATCGAGGATGCCGGGCCTTGTGTCCGCCTCATCGTGCCGCCTCGCGACTATTGAGTGAGTGGCCTGTTGTCCGATTGGCGTGAAAGCTCCAATCGGCCGGCGCGCGTTAGGGGTCTGTGCAGATGTTTCCCGTATTGATTGCATAAGTTTGACAAATGCGCGTGCCAAGGCCTAGCTTGACGGCGTCGCGCAATGTGGAGTTTCGTACCTTGCGTATCCACCATTCTGCGACATCGGGTCTGGCTGCTGCTGGTCTCTATGCGATCCTGGCGGCAGCTGGACCCCCTCCGTCCCTGGCCAGCGATGCCGCAGCCCTGCCAACGGTCACCATCCAAGGGTCGACGGTCTTTCAGACTCGCGTGATCGAACCGCACCAGTTCGAGATCGAGCGCCGATCCGAGCATCGCCTGGTCGTGGTTCCGAACAAGTCGATCCACGGTCTGACCGCGCTGATCGACGGTCGCGCCGACCTGGCGATGATCTCGAGTTCGCTCGCTGCCGAGTTGTACGCGCTCAACGAGCACCGCCCGGGCGCGCCCCTCGAGCGGCTTCGCGAGCACGAGGTTGCCCGGACTCGCGTCGCATTCGCGCGACATCCATCGAACCCGGTCGCCAGCCTCACCCTCGCGCAACTTCGCGCCATTCTGTTGGGCGAGATTTCGAGCTGGAAGGCCTTGAACGGTCCCGATTTGCCCATTTCCGTGGTCACCGTACAACCCGGCGGCGGCGTCCCGAGCACGGTTCGAGCGCAACTGCTCGACGGCCGCGCTTTTTCGCCGGCCCGACTGATTCAGGTCGAGGCCCCGCGCCATGTGGTCAAGGTGGTTGGCCAGGAACCCGGTGCTCTCGGCATCACGCAACTCGCCCTGATCAGCCCGGGCAGTGCGCCGGAGATCGCCACCGATCGGCCGGTCGAGCAGTTGCTGGTCCTCGTCACGATCGGCGAGCCCAGCCCGGCCCAGTGGTCGGTGATCGAGGCGATGCGATTCGCCGTGTCCCTGTCGGGACGGTGACGTCATGAACATTCTTGCCAAATGTTGCGGCGGCATCGGTTGCCGCCTCTATCTCGTCGGCGCACTGGCGCTGCTGGCGCTCGGCTCGCTCGCCGCCTCATCGATCTACTTCGCCTCGGCGACCGGCCACGCAGTCCAGACCCTCTATGACCGGTCACTGGTCGCCGTTGTCGATGCCGCCGAACTCGAGTTGCTGATCGAGAAGCACCGTCGCGTGATCGAGGCCGCACCACTCGAGTTCGACCGTGGCCAGTTGCGCAAGGACCGCCGCGCCGCCGAGGAGCTCAAGACGCGCATCGAGCGGCTGGTTTCCAATTCCGGCCCCGCACTCTCCGCCCGGATTCAAGATCCCCTCGTCGTGGTGTTCAATGAAGGCCGCGAGGTGCTCGTCCTCGCCAACGAGTTCGCACAGCAGAAGGCCCTGGAGTCGGTTGAGCGCTACACCACGGCAGCTGACGCTCTGCACCACCAGATCCGCGCCCATCGGGCGGAGCGGCTGGCGGTCGCCGATGCCGAGATGACGTCCCTGTTCCGTACCAAGCGCCAGCTGACGGCATGGGTGATCGGCATTGCCTGTCTGACGCTCGTGTTCATCGGCCCGCTGTCGCTGATCCTGGTCCGCGGCATCGCCTCACGCCTCAAGGCCATCACCGAGGCGATGTCCAGGCTCGCCCTGAACGAGACAACCGTCACGGTCGCCGGCCTCACCGACCTTGACGAGATCGGCGAGATGGCGCGCTCCGTGGAGGTGTTCAAGAGCAACGCCATTCTGCTTCTCGATCACAAGGACCGGCTCGAGAAGTTGAACCTGTGGCTCGACATTGCGCTGAACAACATGGCGCGCGGCCTTTCGATGTTCGACGCCGCCCACCGGCTCGTCGTCTGCAATGCCAACTACGCGCGCATGTATGCGCTTCCCGACGAGCTGACGCGCCCGGGCACGCCGTTCCAGTCGATCTTGTCGCGACGGCTCGATCACCAGATTGCGCTCGGCAGCGCCGATGCCGAGACTGAGCGCAAGCACTTCGAAGCAGCGATGCATGATCGCATCCGGGCCCGCACCGAAAGCCGCTTCACCCAGTGCCTCCTCGATGGACGCGTCATCGACGTCTCCGTGAAGCCGCTGGACTCGGGTGGCTGGGTCGCCGTGCACGAGGACGTGACCGAGCTTCGCCAGGCCGCCGAGAACATCTCCCGCCTTGCTCGTCACGACGCGCTGACGGGGCTTGCCAATCGCTTGCTGTTTCGTGAGGAGCTCGACAAGGCCTCGGCTGGCATCCGGCATGGCTCGCGGTTTGCCTTGCACTGCATCGACCTCGACAAGTTCAAGGAGGTCAACGATGCCCACGGACATCCGACCGGCGACGCACTGCTGAAAGCCGTCGCGGATCGCTTGCGCGAGGCCGTTCGGCGCGGTGATGTCGTGGCGAGGCTCGGAGGCGACGAGTTCGCCATCATCCAGCATGGCATCGAGACCGACTCCGACGCAGAGACACTCGGCAATCGATTGATCAGCGCAGTGAGCCGGGCCTATCAGTTGCAAGGCCATCGCATCGAAATCGGCGCGACCATTGGCATTTCCATCGCAGCTGAGACGAGCGTTGCGCCCGACGATCTGCTGCGCAATGCCGACATGGCGCTCTATCGCGCCAAGGAAGAAGGCCGGGGTCGTGTGCGGTTCTACGATCCGGCAATGGAAGGCCGGCTGCGCGCCCGCCGCGGTCTCGAGCTCGACCTGCAGCGCGCGCTCCGCGAGAACCAGTTCGAGCTGCACTATCAGCCGATCGTGAACCTGGCCCGAGGTGAGGTCGCCGGCTGTGAGGCGCTGATCCGGTGGCGGCATCCCGAGCGCGGCATGATTTCGCCTGCCGATTTCATCCCGGTCGCCGAGGAGATGGGACTGATCACGCCGATCGGGGAATGGGCGCTCCGTACGGCCTGTAGTGCAGCCGTGACCTGGCCCGGCGAGGTCAAGGTCGCGGTCAATCTCTCCGCGGTCCAATTCGGCGCCTGCGATCTGGTCGACGTGGCGAGCAAGGCGTTGCTCGCGAGCGGCCTGAAGCCGAAACGGCTCGAGCTCGAGGTGACGGAGTCCGTGCTGCTGGACGACGATCCGGCGATGCTCGACGTCCTGCACGGCCTGCGCGGCCTCGGCATCCAGATCGCGCTCGACGATTTTGGCACCGGCTATTCGAGCCTCAGCTATCTGCGGAATTTTCCCTTCGACAAGATCAAGATCGACCAGACGTTCGTGCGCGACCTGTCGGAGCGGCAGGACTGCATTGCGATCGTCGGGGCGGTGGCGCAACTCGCGCGCAGTCTCGACATGGCGACGGTCGCCGAGGGCGTCGAGACGGAAGACCATCTGGCAAAAGTCCGAGCGGCCGGGTGCACGGAGGTTCAGGGCTACTTGTTGAGCCGTCCGGTGCCTGCCGGAGCGATTGTCGACGCGATCGAAGCCTGCAATCGAAAGCTCTCGGCCGCATCCGCGGCTGCAGCGGCGTGAGCGGACCGGGGAGCGACCTTAACCGAATTCAGAAAGGTGTTGTCACGAATCGGTGATGTGTTGAAAAGGCGCCGCTCGCTTCGCCTGCAAGCAATTGATCCGACGCCGTGATTGGCGCTGGATCAATGGCAATTGTGGTCCTGAACGCCGCTTTTTTGCCTCGATTGATCAGTGCCTTATCAAGACGGCTATTCACATCGCTTTAATTGTTGTGTAAGGAGCAAATTCAAGGCGTGCTCGCCACATGAAGCGCGCCAACGGGGGGATACGGGCGTCCTGCTGAGGGCACTCGAGCGTACTCAGCGAAAGCTGAGGCGTGTCAGGCGCGTATCCAAGGGGTTTCCAGTGAGTGGCGTAGATCGGCTTGTATGGCGCCGGCTCATAGACCGGCCGCAGATCAATATTGGTGCGACGGGGCTGGCAGGTCTAGTGATCGCCAGCGAAGCAGTGCTTCTGGTGCTGACGGCACTGGCGAGCGGGATCGCGTACCATCTCTGTGCCTATGGCGACGCCGGGCCGGTGCGGACGTTCGCGGCCGTCGCGAGCCTGTCGGCACTCCTCTATGTGTTGCCGTACCTTTCGCAGGGTGACTATACGGTGCAGGCATTCCTCAAGGGGCGCCGCAGTGCGCATCGTGTGGTGCTGCGCTGGCACGCCGGCTTGCTCCTGCTTGGCGTGGTCGCGTTCCTGACCAAAACCACCGCGATGTTCTCGCGCGTCTGGATGGTGATCTTCTACGTGCTCGGTTTGGTTGCGCTCCTGGCGGTCAACGCAATCGCAAAGCGGGTCGTACGCACCGGCGTCGAGCACGGCCGCATCGCCGCGCGCCGGCTGATGCTGGTTGGCGCCAGCGACGACATTGCCGAATTCTGGGAGCGCCGCGGCAAGCACGACCAGACCGACCGGATCGTCTCGATTGCGCGCCTTCCGCAGAAGGCTTCCGATGAGAAGGCCGATAGCGCCGAAGTCGACGCGGAGCTGACCGAGGTCTTGTCCAGCGCCGTGGAGCATGCGCGCCTGTTCGGCGTCGATGCCGTGCTCATTCTGCCCGGATGCTCGTCGCACCGCTTGGTGTCGCGCTGCGTCGATGGGCTATCGGCCCTGCCCGTGTCGATCCATCTCGATGCGGGTCCCGCGCTCGACCGGGTGCCGACCACCGAAGTCCAGCGCATCGGCGATCTCGCAGCCTTGACGATTGCCGACCGCCCGCTTGGTCCGCTGCAGACCTTGGCCAAGCGCGTGTTCGACATCGCGGCATCGTCCCTGGGGCTGGTGATGCTGGCCCCGGTGTTCCTGGCCGTCGCCCTCAAGATCAAGCGCGACAGTCCAGGCCCCGTGTTCTTCCTGCAGCGCCGCCGCGGTTACAACCAGCGCGAATTCCGCATCGTCAAGTTCCGTTCGATGACGTGCCTGGAGGACGGCGACGTGGTGCGGCAGGCGAAGACAGGTGATGCGCGGATCACGCCGATCGGCGAGACGCTGCGCCGGTACAACATCGACGAGTTGCCCCAGTTGTGGAACGTGTTGAGGGGTGACATGTCGATCGTTGGGCCCCGGCCCCACGCGGTCGCTCACGACAAGCTGTTCGAGAAGCGGATCGGCAAGTACCCGCGCCGCCTCAACGTGAAGCCCGGCATTACCGGCTGGGCACAGGTGAACGGCTTCCGCGGCGAGACCGACACCGACGACAAGATGGAAAAGCGCGTCGAGCACGATCTCCATTACATCGACAACTGGTCGCTCTGGCTCGATCTGAAGATCGTCGCGATGACGGTATTCTCGCGCCGCGCCTACACCAACGCGCGGTAGGTCCACTTCGAACAGCCAGAACGGCGCCGGTGTATTGACGACATTGTCTCTGGTGGGGAAACTCTTGCTGAAGCTCTCGCCCTGCAAAGCCAGTTGCAAGCTCTTCTCGAGCGGGGTGGGTTCGAACTTCGTAAGTGGGCCAGCAACAATCCTGTCGTTTTGGAAGCTCTTCCTGAGAGTCATCGTGAAACCCCCCCCTTGTCTTCTCCAGTGGTGACGAAGGTATCAAGATTCTCGGCCTGTTGTGGAATTCCAGTTCAGACGAATTCTCATTCCATTCCCAACCCTTCAAAGGAATTGTCACGAAAAGAACTGCACTATCGTACATTGCGCGCATTTTCGACCCCCTCGGTTTTCTTACCCCTTTCGTCTGTTGGATGAAAATCTTCATACAACAGCTCTGGTTGACTCAAGTGCAGTGGGACGTTGAGA
>JANOJW010000593.1:0-2266 GCA_031418955.1 Hyphomicrobiales bacterium
ATCGACGGCATGACGAAGGGGGGCGTAGAAACCGATGTCGACGATCAGCTCATGCGGATACGAGTTCGAGCGGTGCGCGGCGTTGGGGTAGTGTCGCGCGACATGGCAAATTGGTCCTCTGACGACACGAGGATTTGGTCCGCCTCGAATGGTCGCAGGAGAGGGGACGATATGAGCTTTGCGAGTGAACGAATCGGGGCAGAGCCACCGCTGATCCATGATCGGCGGGGTGAGGTGATGGTGGAGCCGGAGGCGGTCTCTGCGATGCTTCGGTTGACGCAGCTGGGCTGGGGGACGCGGCGGATCGCGACCGAACTCGGCGTCAGTCGCACGACGGTGAAGAGCTACATCGAGGCGGGTGGCTGGCGGGCGTTCGCGCAGCCGAGGCGGGCGAAGACGCTCGACGGGCACGAGGACTGGCTGCGTGAGCGGTTCCGCCGGCATCGCGGCAACGCCGATGTCGTCCGCCAGGATCTCAGCTCCGAGAAGGGGCTTTCCGTCAGCTTGCGCACGGTCGAACGGGCGGTCGAGCCCTATCGCCAGGAGCTCGAGGCGGAGGCGCGGGCGACCGTGCGCTTCGAGACGGCGCCGGGCAAGCAGATGCAGATCGATTTCGGCGAGCGGCTGGTCGAGATCGGCGGCGCCAAGGTCAAGGTGTTCCTGTTCGTGGCGACGCTGGGGTTTTCGCGGCGCATCCACGTTCGCGCCTACCGTCACGAGCGCCAGGAGAGCTGGTTCGACGGGCTCGAAAGCGCCTTTGCCGCGTTCGGCGGCGTGACGCAGGATGTGCTGCTTGACAACGCTCGCGCGCTGGTCGACCGGCACGACCGCGAGACGCGCGAGGTGACGTTCAACGCCAAGCTCGCCGCGTTCGCCAAGCACTGGCGCTTCACGCCGAAAGCCTGTGCGCCCTATCGCGCGCGGACCAAGGGCAAGACCGAGAACGGCGTCGGCTACGTCAAGAAGAACGCGGTTGCCGGCCGCACCTTCGAGACATGGGAGGCGTTCGAGGCGCACCTCGCCGCGTGGACGCGCGACATCGCCGACGTGCGCATCCACGGCACCACCGCCGAGCCGCCGATGCAGCGGTTCCAACGCGCGGAGCGCCAAGCGATGAAGAGTGTCGCCGGGATCGGGCCGTTCCATGCGACACGCGAGCTGGTGCGCACGGTGCAGGGCGACTGCTGCGTGGAGGTCGACACCAACGCCTACTCGGTGCCGTGGCGGCTGATCGGCGAAGCGGTGCGCGTGCTGGTGACGGGGGAGGTTGTGCGGATCAACCACGCCGGGCGCGAGGTGGCCGTGCACGAGCGGCGCACGGGCAAGCGGGAGCGGGCGCGGGAGGCGGCGCACTTCGATGGCGTCAGCGGTGCCCACGCACGCGTGCAGCCGGCGACGGCAGTCATGGCGTTGCCGATCATGCCGCCGCCGAGCGCGCTGCTGCGGCCGCTTTCCGAGTACGAGGCGCTGGCCGGGGGAGCTTTCTGATGCAGGTCATGCAAACGACGCACGAGCGGCTCGTCGACATGCTGACGCGGCTCAAGCTGACGGCGATCCGCGATCAGCTCGACCGCCTGCTCGGCGAGGCGGCGCGGCAGGACTTGGCGTTGCCGGACGCGCTGGCGATGCTGTGTGAGCGCGAGCTTGGCCGCAAGCACGCGCGGCGCATCGACATGGGGCTGTCGATCGCCAAGTTCCCGCACGTGTGCGAGCTGGCCACGTTCGACTATAAGGCGCAACCGTCATTGGACAGCCAACAGATCAAGGAGCTGGCCTCGAGCCGCTGGGTGGGGCTCGGCGAGACGGTCTTGCTGCTCGGGCCGCCGGGCGTCGGCAAGACGCATCTCGCCATCGGACTCGGTCGCGCCGCGGTCGGCGCTGGCTACAGCGTGCTGTTCACGCAGGCGACGAGCCTGGTTGCCGGGCTCGCCAAGGCGCACGCCGAGGGCCGCCTCGATGACCGGCTGCTGCAGCTCGCAAAGCCGAAGCTGCTCATTGTCGACGAACTCGGCTACCTGCCGTTCGAGCCGAACGCGGCGCATCTGTTCTTCCAGCTGGTCAGCCGGCGCTATGAGCGGGGCGCCACCATGATCACCTCCAACCGCGCGGTCGGGGAATGGGGCACCGTGTTCGGCGATCCTGTCGTGGCCACCGCCATCCTCGACCGCCTGCTGCACCACAGCCACGTGGTCACCATCCGCGGCGACAGCTATCGTCTGAAGGAGAAGCGCCGCTCGGGTCTGGTGGCGCGGGCCGCAGCAGTCTC
>JANOJW010000594.1:0-5009 GCA_031418955.1 Hyphomicrobiales bacterium
GTCACCAATGCACCGCGTTCATCCGTCCTCCTGGTGCAACAGCACTGTCAACGAGCCGAAGCAAGCCACCAGCACGGGCACCCACACAGCCAGAAGCGGTGGAGCAAGCCCGGCCACGCCCACCTGCCGTGAGACCTCCGATAGGAGAAAGAACCCGAACCCCCCGAGCATCCCCGCGATCACCATGGTCTGTATCCCACCCGAGCGGAAGGACCGCAACGACACGGTGGCCGCCAAAAGCACCATCACCACGAGCAGCAGCGGGCGGGCCAGCAGCTGCTCGTATTGCACACGGAATCGATGCGTCGGAAGTCCGGCTTTCTCAGTGACTTCGATGATGCCTGGAAGCTCCCAGATTGACAGCGTCAGTGCCGTGCCGAGGGCGTCGGCGACGCGCTCTGGCGTCAGGTACGTGCTGACCGTGTAGACGTCGAACGGTTCGGGCTCACGGCCGATCCTGGCCACGGTCGCCTTCTCGATTTCCCAGAAGCCGTCGCGCAGCGTGGCGCGGGCGCCGTCCACCCGTTCGACGAAGCGACCCTGCTTGTCGAACTGTACGAACATGACGGCCGTCAGCGCCCGTCCACTCGAGGCCGCGGAGCCCGCATTGAGCACAGAGGCGCCGTCGACGCTGTCCTGCCGGAGCCAGGCGCCGCTGCCGCCTGAGCGCAACACGGTGGCCTCACGGCCGAAGGCCTCGGCGAACAAGCGCTCCGACTCGGCGCGCGCCGCCGCCGCCAGTGGATTGTAGACGGTGACCGAAAAGATGCCGATGACCAGCGCTACGGCGATGCCCGGCCGGATGAACTGCCACGCCGACATGCCCGCCGCCCGCATCACTGCGAGTTCGGATTTCCGCGACAGCAGCAGCAGGGCGCCGATGGCGCCGACGAGCACACAGAACGGCAACAGGATCTCGGTGTAGGCCGGCAGCCGCAGGATCGCCATCAGCGCGATCTGGAACGAGGGGACGCGCCCGAACTTGCCGGCCTGCCGCAGCAACTCGACGATGTCGATCATGAAGATCAGGATCGCGCACATGGCAAAGGCGCCCGAGATCGTCAGGAGAAAGCGGCGGGCAATGTAGCGGCGCAGCATGCCGCGGGTGAAGGGCACCTGCATCGTCAAGCCCCCCGCCGCTGTGGAGGCTTGGGCGCACGCGTGGCGGGCTTCAGGCGGGAGAGGGCACCACCGATCGTATCCTGGACGCTGACCAGCACGCTGCCGGCGGCGCGTCCAGCGACGGTCGTGCGGCGGCGGCGCATGCCGCGTTGCGCCATCAGTGTGCCAACCACCATCGCGCCGACCGGGATTGCATAGACGATCCAGGTGTTCGCTGGCTTCAGGGCCACGAGGTTGGTGCCGGCGAGCCCGCCGAGCCGACAGCCCGCAGCGAGCAGGAAGGCCGCCACGATCGCCTGCACGCGGTTCTGCCGCGTGGTCTGCGCTTGGCCGATGAAGGCGACCGTCAGCAGCACGAACGCGAACGGATAGAGCGGGCTCGACAGCCGCTCGTGCAGCTCGGCGCGCAGCAGGCCCGGCTGTTGCTTGGCGAGCGCATCGTCGGCGGCGGGGCGCACGAGTTCGCTGAAATAGCGTTCGCGCGGCTTCAACTCAGGGCCCGATTCCTTCGGCTCGAAGCGTTCAAGATCGATGGCGTAGCTCTCGAACTCGATGATCCGCACCGGCTCCTGCGGGCCCGACCGGCGCAGGATGTGGCCCTTTTCCATCAGCAGGTAGCCCTGGCCATCCTGCTTCACGATCCAGCCACGCTCGGCGAGGAAGGTCGAGACCTGCTTCTGCTCGCGCGCATCGTGCATGACGAGGCCCTTCAGCTCGCCGTCCCGCGCGCGATCACGGATATGGAACGTGAGGTTGGGTTCGGGGCTCGAGAAACGGCCCGGCTGGATCACCTGCGTGATGAGGTCGGTACGCATCTGGATCACGTAGTCGCGCAGGGTCCGCAGGCTCCACGGCAGGATCAGGTGATTGCTGATCGAGACCACGACCGAGAGGATCGTTGCCACCAGCAGCAGCGGCCGCGCGATGGTCCAGACAGTGGCGCCTCCCGCCGTCATCACGATCAGCTCGCTGTCGCCGTTCAAGCGGTTCAGCACATGGATCGAGGCGACCAGCAGGGCGATCGGCGCAATCAACGCCATCAGGTTGGGCAGCGCCAGGAACGTCATCTTCAGGAACAGCCAGGTGTCCTGGCCTTGCGACGTGACGAGGTTGAGCTGGCGCAGCGCCAGCGCGATCCAAACGACGCCGGTCAACGACAGCAGGATCAGCAGCACAGCGCCCGCCGTCTGCCGGAAGAGATAGCGCGAGAGGATGCTGCCGCCGAGCCTCATGGCCGCCACCAGTCGGGCGGCGCGGCCGGGCCGTCGCTGAGGAGCGCTGCGCGGCTCGCCGACGAAAGCTCGCTCGTGTGACGGCCTTCGACGATTTTTGCGATCGCCCCGTCCGGCCAGTCGGTGAGGGTGCCGCTGCGCCGGGCGAAGCGGAGCACGCGCGCGGCGACGTCGGGGTCGGCGTAATGGGGCATCAGGCGCACGCGCGTGAGACCGTCCTGCGTGGTCACGCTGAGCGACCACGCGACAGCCGCGAGGCTCACTGCCGACAGCGACGTCAAACCCGGTATTCGCGATCCGACCGTCATCGTTCCCCATGTCCGACCGCGGTAGGCGGCGGCCCCATCTGGTCCCGCTCCCATAGCATGGTGGCCGAACTGCGGCCCATGCCGTTGCGTGGCCCCCGCCTGTGGCTTCACCGCTACACTGCGGCTTGCCATTTGTGCCCGAGCCACTAAGGTCTCGGCCATCCAACGATCCTCGCTTCGTGCGGCGCCGCCCGTCCGACCGGTGCGCGACCACGTGTGCGAGGCAGCCACGGAAACTCCCCGATGACCGACTGTCCCGCCGTCACTTTCGCCCCCCTGTCCGCCGACCTCGCAGACACCGTCGTCGTGCTGGTCGGTGAGGGACCGAGCTTCTCGGCAATCGCCGAGCGGCTCGACCGGCGCACCGACGGGGCGCTGCGGCGCGCTGCCGCCGCCGCCGACTTTAAGGGCAAGGCGCGCGCCGCGATCGAGGTGCTGGGCGCCTCGGGAGGCGTCGCGAGCCGCATCATCCTGCTTGGCATCGGCAAGGCGGCGGACGCCAAGGAACTCGACTGGCACCGTCTCGGGGGCGCAGCCTACGCCCAGATCTCGGCCCGCACGTGTGTGGCGGCGAGCATCCTCGTCGAGGGCACCGGTGAGGCTGCGGCGAGCCACGCCGCCATGATCGCCGCCGGGGCCCAGTTGCGCGCCTACAACTTCCGCCGATACCTGACCCGGGAGTCGAGCGATGGCAACGGCAACGGCAACGGCAACGGTGCTTCGGCCGCCAAACCGCTGCCACGCTTGACCGTCCACACCGCCGAACCCGATGGCGCAAAGGCAGCCTTTGCGGTTACCGGCGCCGTCGCCAACGGCGTCTACCTCGCCCGCGACCTCGTCAACGAACCGGCGAACGTGCTTGGTCCCGTGGAGTTCGCCGATCGCCTCGCCGCGCTCAGCAGCGCCGGCCTCGAGGTCGAGATCCTCGATCAGGCCCGCCTCGCCGAACTGAAAATGGGCGCGCTGCTCGCTGTCGGCCAGGGCAGCGTGCGCGAGAGCCGCGTCGCCGTGCTGCAGTGGCATGGCGCCAAACGGGCGCGCAACAAAGCCCCGGTCTGCTTCGTCGGCAAGGGCGTCGTGTTCGATACCGGCGGCATCTCGATGAAGCCCGCCGCCGGCATGGAGGACATGAAGGGCGACATGGGGGGCGCGGCCTGCGTCGCGGGGCTGATGCTGGCGCTCCCCGAGCGCCGCGCTCCGGTCAATGCGGTCGGCCTCGTCGGCCTCGTCGAGAACATGCCGTCAGGCAGTGCGACCCGACCAGGCGACATCGTCACCTCGATGTCCGGCCAGACCATCGAGATCCTCAACACCGACGCGGAAGGGCGGCTCGTCTTGGCCGACGTGCTCTGGTACGCGCAGGAGCGCTTCAAGCCGCGCATGATCGTGGATCTGGCAACACTCACCGGCGCCATCATGGTGGCGCTGGGCAAGGAGCATGCGGGCCTGTTCTGCAACAACGACAAGCTGGTCAAGGATCTGGTCGCTGCCGGCGAGGCGACCGGCGAGAAGGTCTGGCACATGCCGCTGAGCGCGGGCTACGACAAGCTGATCGACAGCAAGAACGCCGACATGAAGAATATCGGCGGCCGCTTCGGCGGCGCCATCACCGCCGCCCAGTTCGTGCAGCGCTTCATCAAGGATCACGGCAACAAGGACAAGGCCGTGCCCTGGGCGCATCTCGACATCGCGGCGACCGCCTTCGATTCCACGAAGAACGAGCTCAACCAGAGCTGGGGCTCGGGCTGGGGCGTGCGCCTGCTCGACCGGCTGGTGGCCGACTGCTACGAGAAGGGCTGAACGCGGCTGCGGACGTGGTGGCCGTAGGGTCCTCAAAGCCGCTCGCATGCCGACCCGCAGACACGCCGATTGATGTTTGCAATCAACGGCGGATTGCCGTACTGCGTGGCCTCGCTGAGCAGGGATTGGCGCCACCGGCCCTGCGTTTTATCAAGGATTGATCAAGAGCCGAGATCCTGCAGATCGAGATCGGACGAAGCTCTGAAAAACCCTTGAAAACGAAGCGATTGCGGGTGTAGCTCAATGGTAGAGCAACAGCCTTCCAAGCTGATGACGAGGGTTCGATTCCCTTCACCCGCTCCATTCGCCTTCGCTCCGCCATAGCCTGCTGCGCAGGCGACGGCGAGCTTCGGCGGAATCGGTCTGCGCAAGTGTTGCAACTCACTCACTGTCGAAGGCCGACGCGAGGGCGAATGCCGCGCCGAAGCTTTAGCGAAGGCGGGCTGTCACCGCATGAACTACGTCTACATGCTCCAATCGACGGTCGAACCTGAACGATACTACGTCGGCAAGTCTGATGATCCGACACGCCGTCTCGACGAGCACA
>JANOJW010000595.1:0-2718 GCA_031418955.1 Hyphomicrobiales bacterium
GACCGTCCGCGGCGGCTTCGAGCCCGGCGATGTCGAGCTTCACCATCTGATACATCGCGGCATTGACCCGCTGGACCCGCGCAGGGTCCCCGTCCGAGATCAGCTCCATGAGGCGCTTGGGCACGATCTGCCAGGAGACGCCGAACTTGTCCTTGAGCCAGCCGCAAAAGACCGGCCGTCCCCCGTCCGCGGTCAGGGCCGCCCACAGGCGATCGACCTCGGCCTGGTCGTCGCAGAGCACCGAGAGCGAGATCGCGTCGTTGAACTGATCCCGGCGGGGGGCATTGAGCGCCTGATAGCTCTGCCCGGCGATGGTGAACTCGACCAGCAGCACGGCGCCTGCCTCATAGCCGTTCATGGCCGTCTTGTAGGTGTGAACCTTGCGGATCTGCGATCCGGGGAACGTCGACGTATAGAACTGCGCGGCCTCCAGCGCGTTGCCCGCGAACCAGAGACAGGGTGAAATCTTCTGTGCGGTCATGGCATGATCTCCAAGCCAGTCGCTCCTGGTCAGTCCGCTGCGACCGCTTCCGCGCCCGCAGCCTCCCGCCTATAGTTGCCCGCCATGGCTTCGAACGTCAAACCAGGACACCCCACCGTGCCGGCCTTGTCGGCCGACAGTTTTGCCGTGCTGGCCGGGCGGGCCGACGCCGGCCTGCTGCTGCTGTGCGATCATGCCGGCAACGCGTTTCCGCCGGGCTATGGCACGCTCGGGCTGCCCGAGGGCGAGCTGGAACGCCACATCGCCTATGACATCGGCGTCGCTGCGCTGACGCGGGGACTGGTGCGGGCGCTCGGCGTGCCAGCGGTGATGACGCGCTACTCGCGGCTGCTGATCGATCCCAATCGCGGCAACGACGACCCGACCCAGATCATGCGCCTCTCGGACGGCGCCATCATCCCGGGCAACCGCCATTTGGACGAAGCCGAGCGGGACAAGCGGCGGCGGCTCTACTATGCGCCCTACCATGCCGCGATCGACCGCACGATCGAGGCTATGGCCGCGACTGGCGTCACGCCGACGCTCTTGTCGCTGCACAGCTTCACCGAGAGCTGGAAGGGCGTGGCCCGGCCCTGGCATGTCGGCATCCTGTGGGACCGCGACGACCGGCTGGCGCGCCCGCTGATCGACACGTTCTCTGGCGCAGGCGATCTCATCGTCGGCGACAACGAGCCCTACAAGGGAAGCCTCGAGGGCGATTGCCTCTGGCAGCACGGCACGAAACGCGGCTTGGCCAACGCCATCATCGAGGTGCGCCAGGATCTCATTCGCGACGAAACCGGCCAGCAGGCGTGGGTGCGCCGCCTGATCGAGGTCGTTGAAAGCCTGGTCGGGCGTCCCGATCTTCAGATCCATCTGCCTCACGCACGACAACTCACCACCACAGGAGCTATCCCGATGCCAAATCCCGTCGACGCCAAGACCGAGACCGAGCTGCAGGCGGCAGCTTATCGCAAGCTGGTCGAGCATCTGCGCAAGCGCACCGACGTGCAGAACATCGACCTCATGACCATGGCCGGGTTCTGCCGCAACTGCCTCGCCAACTGGTACCAGGAGGCGGCCGGCGAGAAAGGCGTGACGCTGTCGAAGGACGACGCGCGCGAGATCGTCTATGGCATGCCCTACAAGGACTGGCAGGCAAAGCACCAGAAGGAGGCGAGCCCCGATCAGAAGGCAGCCTACGACACGTCGAAGCCGCACGGGCATTGAGGCGCGCCCCGGCGGAAATCGGGCGCGATCGAACGGCACGAGGAGGTCGTCATGCTGCTCAACGGCAAGGTTGCGCTCGTCACGGGGGCGGGACAGGGCATCGGTGAGGCCTGCGCGGTGGCGCTGTCGGAAGCTGGCGCCACGGTGATCGCGGCCGATATCGACACGGCCAAGGCGGCCGCGGTCGCGCAGGCCATCGCGGCACATCAGCGGCGATCGCTGGCGATCACCGCGGACGTCGGCGACGTTGCCGCCATCCAGGGAATGGTCGATCGCGCGATCGAAGCGTTCGGGCGAATCGACATCCTGGTGAACAACGCCGGCGTCACCCGGCGCGCCGACATCATGGACATCACGGAAGCCGACTGGGATCGCATCTACCGTGTCAATGCGAAGGGTGTGTTCTTCTGCCTGCAGGCGGTGGCGCGGACCATGATCCCGCGGCGCGAGGGGCGGATCATCAACATCGCCTCGATCGCGGGCAAGGGCTACGCGGGCACCTCGAATGCGGCCTATGCCGCCTCCAAAGGCGCGGTGATCAGCCTGACCAAGACCGCGGCGCAGCAGCTCGGCCCCCACAACATCACCGTCAATGCGGTGTGCCCAGGGATCACGCGCACCGCGCTGTCGGACGCCAATCTCGCGGTACGCGCGCAGCAGGAAGGGCTCACGCTGGCGGCGATGGAGGAGCAGCGCAACTCCGTGATCCCGCTGAAGCGCGCCAACGATCCAGCCGACATCGCGTCGATGGTGGTGTTTCTGGGCACGCCGGGCGCGCGCAACATCTCCGGCCTGTCGATCAACGTCGACGGCGGCGTCACCCCGCACTGAGGGGCGCCGACGCGCGACTGCGTCGATGCCTCCGCCGTCGCTGAGGGGCAATACCGACCGTTGCCGGGGGCGTGCCGTAGGGCGCAATAGCGCGTCCGCCGACCAGTCCATCGCCTCGACGCTCTTCGCGCGTATTGCGCCGTCTTGCAGCGGTGAATGCCGCGGCGCAATACGCG
>JANOJW010000596.1:0-1804 GCA_031418955.1 Hyphomicrobiales bacterium
CGGCGCCAATCGCTACTGGAGCATGGCGTTCACCGACATGCTGTGCTTCGTTGTAAAATACATCGTCATGAAGCTCTAAGTTTTCAAAAACGCCCGCAATCTCGCGAAGGCCGCCGAGCAGTTGCGCTTCGTCAAGCAGTAGGCTCGACATCGGCGCGATTTTTGTAAGGCGCCCGCCGAGCCGGGCGCCTTACATGTTTCAGGTGGTTGACCGCGCACACCGCGCTTGTTTCCATCGGCGGATCGATTGAACCAGCGAGTAGATCCATGAAGCCCCCCCGCGTCGCCATCATCGGCGTCTGGCTCGAGAGCAACCGGCAGGCGCCCGTCGCGACCGAGGCCGACTTCAGGAGTTACTATCAGCTCGAAGGTGCCGCGATCCTGGAGGCCGCACGCGCGCCGGCCCCCTACATCCTGGGCGAGGCGGCAGCGTTCGTAAAGACGATGGACGCGACGGGACCCTGGGAGCCGATCCCGATCCTGCTCGCCGCCTGCCACCCGCACGGCTGCGTCGATGGCCGGCTGATGGACAAGTATTTGGGGCAAATCCGTGCCGGGCTCGAGGCGGCAGGTCCGCTCGACGCGGTCTATGTGGCCAACCACGGCGCCATGATCGCCACCGACCGCGACGATCCCGACGGCGAGGTGATCGCCCTCGCCCGCGAGATCGCCGGCCCCACAGCGCGCGTCGTCGTCACGCTCGATCTGCACGGCAACATTTCCGAGCGCATGGTCACCCAGTGCGACCTGATTGTCGGCTATCGCACCAATCCCCACGTCGATTACATCGAACGCGGCGAGGAAGCGGCCTTGGCGCTCCGGCTGATGCTGGCGGGCCAGGCGGACCCGAAGGCTGCGTTCATTCGGCTGCCGCTGACGCCCGCGTCGGTGAACCTGCTCACCGCCAGCGGCCCCTACGGCGACATGATCGACTACGGCACCCGGCGCCGGGCGGAGCTTGCCGGCGACATTCTGAACGTATCGATCTTCGGCGGCTTCGTGTTCTCGGATTCGACCAAGAACGGCGTCGCGGTCATCGTCACGGCCCGCCGCGACCTCGCCCGGGCGCAGATGCTCGCACGCGAGATCGCCGCGCGCGGCTGGGCCAACCGCGACAAGTTCAGGAAGAAGCTGACCCCCCTGTCGGACGCCGTGACGCTGGCCCGCAATCGCGACAGGAAGCCCGTCATCTTTGCGGATTCCGGCGACAATCCAGGCGGCGGCGGCACCGGGCGCACGACCGAGTTGCTGTCGGCACTGGTGTGGTCGGGCGCGCAAGACGTGCTGATCGGCAGCTTCTTCGACCCGCCGCTGGCGACGGCCGCGCACAAGGCGGGGCTCGGCGCGCGCATCCGGGCAGAGTTCAATACAGGCCCCGGGCTGCCCTGCGACGCGCCCTTCGAGGCGGAGGCGGAGGTCATCGGCCTGCACGACGGCACCTTCGTCGGCCGGCTCGGCTCGGTGCAGGGCCGCACCGTGCGCGTCGGCCCGTCCGCGGCACTGCGGATCGGCGGCGTCACCGCGATCGTGATCTCGGACCGGGTGCAGACGCTCGACCCGATGTTTTTTGAGATGTTCGGCCTTGACATCGGCAAGGCGCACACCGTCGCCGTCAAATCGCGGGGCCATTTCCGGGCCGGCTTCATCCCGTGGTTTGCGCCCGAGCAGGTCTACGAGGTCGATACGGAAGGCCTCACCTCGCCGGTGCTCGAACGGCAGCAGTGGCGCTACCTGCCGCGGCCGTCCTACCCGCTCGACGAGGGCGCGACGTGGACGCCGCCAGCCTGGTGACGCGCGGAGTTGC
>JANOJW010000597.1:0-4379 GCA_031418955.1 Hyphomicrobiales bacterium
CGTCGCGCTCGCCCCGGCTTTCAAGAACGAGGACCATGAGACGCCCGCAGCGAAAGACGAAGGGCATGGCCCGCCGGATGCCGCGCGAAATGGCGCCATCCACGTAATTGGGAAGGCTGGAATCGGGCGTATCCTCCGGCATGGGATTGTGGCAGCCTTGGAAGTGCCAGTAGACGTCCCGACCATCCTCGAAATATGCGTTCGTTTTCTCGAACAGCGGCTTGCCCCGCGGGTAGCGCTCGGCCATCGTCGGGCTGTCGTGCGCGAGCGAGCCGAAGCCATCGCGCACGTCATGGTCATCCCAGACCATGTAAATGGGAAAGTTGGCGAAAATGCTGCGCAAGGGCTCGCGCGACCAATTCGTGTGATACATCTCCGCCATGGCCTTGCGCCGGATGGAGCTGTCGGAATCCAGATGTTTCTCGTAGACGTTGGGCGGGCCCTCATCGAGATAGACCTGGTCACCCATCATCAGGATGAAGGAAGGCAGGGAGTTGTTTACGAACTCGTTGAACTTCTCCCAGGCGCCAAGCTGTTCTGCCCCGTTGCAAGAGATGGCGCAGAACATGAGATTGGTCATCGACGCGGGCGGCGGGAAGGTTCTGAACGAATCGTCAGCGCCCAGCACGAAGCGCCCCTGCCTCACCACGCGATAGTCGTAGCGCCGATCTGGCTGAAGACCGGTCACCCGCGCGATGGCCGTGCCGAATTCGCCCCCGTTACCTTCCGTGCTTTCGAACGGAAACAGACCAACCTCGGCGACTCGCAGAAGATAGCGCGAGGGATCGTCGCTGACCTGGATCCAGACACGAGTTGAGGTGTCGTCGGTATGGCCGACGAGCGGTCCCAGCTTCAACCGCCGCACGTGCCGGCGCGGAGGCATCTGTTAGCCTTGTGGCCGCGGGACGGGGAAAAGCGCCCTGCCGATCGCCTGGACCATGGCCGCGCTGTCCTTGACCGAGAGCGCGCCTTTCACCAGATCGGGCGGTGGACTCTCGATCCGCTTCCCTTTGAAATGGTCCCTAACCTTCTGAGCCTCGACATTATGGAGTTCGAGGTCGGGGGCGAGTGCAATCAGCGAAGCAATGCCCGCAAGGTTGGTGGCGCCCGCGCCCTGGAGCATTTTTCTCTGCTTGTCGTTGAGACCAAGCAATGTGGCGGATTCCTCAAAACCGAGGTTGCGCGGGTCGTCGATCTGAAGCTTGCGCCATACGTCGATGAGGATCCTGGTGATTTCCGGGCTGTCGCCGGTAAGCGCGACCTCCTCAAGCGAAGCATCGTTCGCGAGAAGGCCCGTCACCTTGGCCTCGAGCGCATTCCACCTCGTCACCGTCGCGACGGCCTGCGAGCGGATCGACGCACCTTGCCCCGACGAGAGCGACTTCACCCCGCCGATATCGAAAGTCCCGCGCGTGAACGGAACCCGGATCAGCGGACCGACATCGGCGTCGCTGCTGGTGACCTCGAGCGTCTCGCCTTCCCCGGTCCCAGCAAGGCAGGTATGCAGAAAACGGTTCTCGCCGAACAGGAAGCCGCGCTCGAGCGGGGAGCGCGAGACCTCGATTTCGTATTCGTCGCGCAACGTGTCGAGCCAGACTTCGAGCATATGCTTGTAGTTGGCGTGTCCCGAGCCTGAGACCCCTACCAGGTTGCTCGGTGACACCACATTGGCGACGACAAGATTCTCGAGAAGACGAAGCGCCCACAACGAGACAACGGGCCGCTTCAACGCGCCGACATTGGGCGAGGTCATAACCACGCTGCTGGTGATATCGAGGTCGAGCTCGTCGAGCGGCGTGCCCGGCGGGAATGCCCGATTGAGATAATTGACGAGACGGGCGAGCTGGATGAGCGAGCCGGTGAAGCGCTCCTCCAGCGCGAGCGGCGATGGGGGGCTGTCGAGCAGGCAGACGCGGCGAAGCCGCGCGTGGACGCAGAAATTCTTGTCCTTGGGCACCACCACGAGCGCGATGAATTCCTGAATGCCCTCAATGCCGGTGGAGCGGCGGGCCAGCAGCTGCTGAAACCAGAGATTGGGATCGTTGGGATCGATCGCGAGTTGCTGCAGCGGCTGCGGCGAGACCGAGAAGCGAAGATGGGGCGTGCCGAGATATTTGGCCGACAGCAGCGAGATGATGTTCTCGACCCGGGTCGTATGGCTGGTAAGCTCGCGCCGCTCATCCGATGCGTTGCGGGCTATCGTGTCGGTGCTTTGCGCGACATTTCGAGCGCTCGCTACATCGGTCGAGGAGGTACGGACCGATCCGCTGGCCGAGAACAGGCCACCAATCACGGGGATGGGTATTCCCGAGATCCCCGCTGACACGCTGGCGCTCGTCGTGCCCGAGTGGCTGCGCAGCGTTTCGTGCATCTGCGAGCCGCTCTTGCCGATGGCTACGCCTTCGGATTCCCCCTCATAAATCTCCGTGCCGATCACGCCCGTCTGGACGAACCGACGCGTCAGCGGGGCGGCTGCATGGAAATAGGGTCGGATCGATCCGTCGCCTGCGCCCTCCTCTTCAACGCTAAGGTCAAGGAGCAGGTGCAAGCAGGGAATGCCTTCGCCAAGATGCGTGGCGGCGAGCCGCGAAAGCTCGCGCGGGAAAGCCGCGGGCGAAATTGAGGCCGTCAGCTTGAGAAAGACAAGCTTCTCGTCGGGAAACTGGCCTATGAGCCTCTCCTCGTCCGGCTCGAAGTAGAAGAGAGACAAGGCCGTCTCGGCCGGGCCGCCTGCGGCAAGCGGCTGGGTTGTGGAAGCAAGCTTCCAGGGTATTTCGATCGGCGGCAGCGATTCGACCTCAGCCATTTTCCCCTCCTCAACTTCAGTTCTGCTCAGGTTGCCGGACCGGCGGAATGAAGACGTCGTGCAGACAGTACACGGCTAATCTTCAACCCCTTCGATCAGCCGGGGAAGCTCACATCGCGCTCGCCAAGCACCTCGATCTCGTTGGTCGCCGCCCCGGTGATGCCAGCGTCGGTCGCCTGCAACCGCACCTGATGCCCGCCTGCCCCGGGATTCTCGACCCATATGTCCAGCCCCTTGCCGGCCGGCTTGTCGTCGATGAACCATTCGGCACCGTCCGCATCGATGGCGGCGCTTGAGAAGCTCGAGACCGTGCCCCACAGGTGGATCAATCGGTCGCCGTAAACCCGGGCTCTCGGACCAGGATAGAGAATGGTGACGGCCGGCGGCTTGGCCGGCAGAGCAACAGGATCGGTGGTGGTCCGGACGGTGTGGAAGCCGTCATTCGCCAGCAGCTCGAAGCGCACACTGCCCGAGGGCAGCTGCTCAGCCGCGATCGTGGCCGAACCGCCACGTTGATCGACGGTAAGCGCGTGCCATGTGGTTCCGTCGTCGTTGCTCCAGCGCACCCAGATATTGGCACCCTTGGTGGCAGTCCCTTCCAGCTTCCACTCAAGACAGAGGTCGCCACCATCGTTCAACGTGGCGCTTGCGCCGTTGAACCTCGGCGGCTTGTCCGCGCCTCGGCGCTCCCAGACAACCTCGCCTCGTTTGACGATCCGCAGCGTCGTTCCTGGTGCCGCATCTCGCAGCAATGCCTTGAAAAGCACCGGCTGCGGTTCGCGGTCGTCTCCCCCGCACTCGGCGCAGCGCCGCTTGCCGTGACCGCGGCGGTCAGGGCTGCTGGCGGGAGTCTTCGCTGTACCGCCTTCGCTCTCGTAGCCGAACACATTGTCCTCAGCGATCACGCGATCGCCGTCGAGAAGCTGGGCGACAAATCCGGTTTGTCGGCCATTGCCGCGCAGATATCGAGTTTCGAGGCGGGCGACACTTTTCACTTCGATCTCGCCGTCCACGCCTATCACCCCTAGGATATGGATCAGCGGCTCGATGATGCGCTCGTCGCGCTCGAAATTCATTGCTTCGTCTTCGATCATCCGGGGCGCGGCAGTGCCGCTGCCCGAAGGGATCACCTGCGGCGACAACTGCGCGATGTTCGTCAAGAAGTTATTCGTAAAGATCGACATCCAGCGTGGTCCGCAATACGACATGAAGTCTTCGGCGATGTTGGGACTGGCGATCGCGCCGCTGTTGATGTCGAGCCCGTACTCGCCGATGCTCGCCATCGTCCAATTTGCTGTGTTAGGTGGATCGACGGGGAGGTCGTAAGGCTCGTAAACTGGGTAGTTTGGATTTCCGTTGCCGGCGTTTCCGCAGCGGGCATGCGGAAGGCCGAACTGGTGGCCGATCTCGTGCGCATAGGTCTGTGGCGCACCTGCCAGCCCGCCGGTGCGGTGAGCGCAATGCCCAGCGGCTCGTGATAGAAATTGCGCCCGCGCACCACGCCCTGTTCGCGGCTGTCGCCGAAAGGCATGCCTTCCACCGCCTGCAGGTAGCGCGCGCGGCCATCGTCTTC
>JANOJW010000598.1:0-3371 GCA_031418955.1 Hyphomicrobiales bacterium
TTTCAATGTGCCGCCCGCAAAGAATCGAGCCGCATTGCGCATCGAAAGCTGTCTCGAGATCGTGAAACGCGGCGCCGTAGGATCGTTATTGAATATTCCGGCGCCGGCAATCTTGAAGTATGCCTTTACCGCGAACGTATACACGTCGTCGTTTGGCTCGACGAGTGAGAACGAAGGGGCCAGCTCAATGGGGCTGGCCCGTGTTCCAGAACCTGGAACCAGTACGCTGCTCGCGAGTACCGCGTTAGAAAGTCGCCCGATGCTCAACTACCTCCTTCGCCGGCTGATGCTCGTACTCCCGACGCTCGTCGGTGTGGCCATTGCCGTGTTTTTCCTGATCCGGGTGATGCCTGGCGACGTCGTCGTCGTGAAGCTTCGGGCGGACGGCGCGGCAGTGACGGAGGAAACCATCCAGGCCGAGCGGAAGCGCCTCGGCCTCGACAAGCCGCTGGTCGCGCAGTTCGGCGACTACATGTGGGGCCTCGCCAGGCTCGACCTCGGCAAGTCGCTGTGGACGGGTGAATCGGTCAACAAGGAGATCTGGACGCGGTTCCCGGTGACGCTGCAGGTCGCCATCATGGCCACGCTGATTGCCGTGTTCATCGCCATACCATTGGGAACACTGTCGGCAATCTACCGGGATACCTGGATCGACAACGTCATAAAGGTGGTCGCCGTCTCGGGGCTCGCTATCCCGGGCTTCTGGCTCGGCATGATCATCATTCTGATGCTGCTCGCGGTGTTCAACTGGCTGCCCAAAATCGGCTACGTCTCGGTCTTCGAGGATCCGATCACCAACCTGTCCGCGCTGATCTGGCCGGCGCTGTCTGTGGGCTATCGATACGCTGCGGTCGCGACGCGGATGATGCGATCCGCATTGCTCGAAGTGATGCGCGAGGACTATATCCGCACCGCGCGCGCCAAGGGCGTCTACCAGAGCCTCGTCACCCGGCGGCACGCATTGCGCAACGCGATGCTGCCCGTCGTCACCGTGGTCGGCCTCGAATTCGCGGTCCTGATCGGCGGTCTCGTCGTCACCGAGCAGGTGTTCAACCTCAACGGCATCGGCAAGCTGTTCGTCGACGCGACTGCACGCGGCGACTTCACCCTGATCCAGGGGCTGGTCCTGCTGATCGCGGTGATCTTCATCATCGTCAATCTCGTGGTCGATCTGCTGTATGCTTGGCTCGACCCACGCATCCGGCTCAATTGAGGAGCGACACCATGGCCACCACGACCGCGTCCTCATCCTCGTCGATCCCCGTCGACGCTATTCCGCAACGGCCGCATCCGGTCATGGCGTTCATCCGAGCGCAGCCCCTGGGCTTCGTGGGGTTCCTGATCATCCTTCTCTATTTCGCGTTCGCCATCGGCGCGAGGTTCATTGCGCCCTATGACCCAGAAGCCGTCGATTTCGCCTCGATGCTGTCGGCACCGAGCTGGGAGCACCTGTTCGGCACCGACCAGTACGGCCGCGACGTGTTCTCGCGTCTCGTCTATGGCGCGCGCACCGCATTGAGCGTCGGCATCCTCTCGGCGCTGTTCGGCTGCACAGCCGGCGCTGTCCTGGGCGCCGTGTCGGGTTACTTCGGCGGCATAATCGACAACGTCATCCAGCGCGTCGTCGACATCATGCTGTCGTTTCCGATCATCGTGCTGGCGATGGTGGTCGTTGCGGTGCTCGGCAAGAGAACGGTCGGCGGCATCGACATGAACCTGATCGTGGCGATCGCGCTGCCGATGATCCCGAAGATGGCCCGCATCTCGCGCTCCTCGACGCTGTCGATCGCGCAGATGCCCTACATCGATGCAGCGCGGGCAGCCGGCTACAGCCATCCGCGCATCATCTTCCGGCACATCCTTCCCAACATCGTCGCGCCCTATCTGATCATGACCACGGCGTTCATCGCGCAGGCGATCCTGCTCGAGGCGTCGCTGTCGTTCCTGGGGCTTGGCGTCACCGAGCCGACGCCGGCCTGGGGGCTGATGCTGACGGGAACGTCGGCCGACTTCTACAAGGCCGCGCCCTGGATGATCCTGTTTCCGGGCCTTGCCATCACGCTCGCGGTGTTCGCGTTCAACCTGCTCGGCGACAGCCTGCGCGACTGGCTCGACCCGAAGATGAAGGGGTGAGGCGGCCGAATGTGCGTAGGTCGGGAGAAGGCCGTCTGCACTTGCGGCCGAGACCCGACAGACCCGTGCCGTGACGCGTCGGGTCTCGCAAGTGCAGGGCTCTACCCGACCTACAATGCTGCAACGGGGCTGAGCCTGGGGCAGACCCCGCCGGTCACACCTTTTTCAGGAACTCGAAGTCGCAGCCGTCAGGCGCCTGCAGTACACTGGTGCGGAACAGGCGATCATAGCCGCGCGTGCCCATATCCTGCGGCAGCTTCGCCCACTCGGCGCGGCGTTTGACGAGTTCCTTGTCGTCGACGAGCAGGTCGAGCTTTCGCTCCTTCACCGACAGGCGGATCTTGTCGCCCGTCCGGACGAGCGCCAACGGACCACCAGCCGCCGCCTCCGGCGCCACGTGCAGCACGATGGTGCCGTACGCCGTCCCCGACATGCGCGCATCCGACAGGCGCACCATGTCCTTGACGCCCTGCCGCAGCAGCTTCTTGGGGATCGGCAGGAAGCCAGCCTCCGGCATGCCGGCTGCGCGCGGGCCGGCGTTCTGCAGGACCATGATGTCGTCGGCGGTGATATCGAGGTCGGGATCATCGACTCGGTTGCCCATGTCGGCGAGAGACGAGAACACCACGGCGCGCGCCGTCTTCTCGAACAGCTTGGGGTCCGCCGCCGAGCGCTTGATGATAGCGCCGTCTGGCGCCAGCGAGCCGAACAGGGCGACGAGCCCGCCCTCGGCCTCCACCGGCGCCTTGGCAGACTTGATGACGCGGCGGTCGACCCAGGCCTTCTCCTCCGCCGCGAGGCGCTGACCGATTGTCTCGCCCGTCACCGTCATGCAGTCGAGATGGAGCAGCGGCTTCAATTCGCGCAGGATCGCGCCGATGCCGCCCGCCGCATAGAAATCCTCCATATAGAACTCGCTGCCAACCGGTTTCACCGCGGCGAGCACGGGCGTCGTGTCGGACAGCTCGTTGAACCGGTGGAGATCGAGCTTGACGCCGATGCGACCGGCGATGGCTGCCAGATGGATGACGCCGTTGGTCGAGCCGCCGAGCGAGAGCAGCACGCGGGTCGCGTTGTCGATCGACTTCTGGGTGATGATCTTGTCGGGCGTCAAGTCCATGCGCGCGAGACGCACGGCCGCCGCGCCTGAGGCCTCCGCCGCACGGATGCGGTCGGCGTGCACGGCTGGAATTGCGGCGGTGCCCGGCAGCGTCATGCCCAGCGCTTCGGCGATGGCT
>JANOJW010000599.1:0-11617 GCA_031418955.1 Hyphomicrobiales bacterium
GTGAGTTCAATCCTCACTGGCAGCACCATTCGCAGTCCCGGTTGACCTCGTCGACAGCGCTAGACTGCGCAAGTCGGGTTCTCCCCGCCGCCCACCTTCGGCGGCGCGCAAAGTGGCAGCCAACCCGGCCTTTGCGCGACACAAAAGCCCAACATCCCCCGTGGACCCCATCCGCGGATCGGCTAAGCTTGGCTCCAATCCCTCGGCCGGCCTGGGCCGACGACCCGCCCTCAGGAGCCCCAAATGACCGACAAGATTACCGACACGCTGTCGCCGCGCGACTGGGACAGCCACCCGCCGCTGATTTATCCCGACTACAAATCGACGGTCTATCGCGCGCCGAAGAAGCCGCTCGTCCCGATCAAGCACTCGCTGACCGAGGCCACCGGTCCCGTCTACGGGCACGACGTGCTCGACCCCATGGACCACGACCTGACCCGGAACGCGCGCAAGACCGGCGAACCGATCGGCGAGCGCATCGTTGTCTCAGGCCGCGTCATGGGCGACGACGGCCGCCCGCTCGCCAATACGCTCGTGGAGATCTGGCAGGCCAACTCCGCCGGCCGCTACATCCACGTTGCCGACCAGCACGACGCGCCGGTCGACGCCAACTTCCTGGGCGCTGGCCGCTGCGTCACCGACGCCGAGGGCCGCTACAAGTTCTACACCGTGAAGCCCGGCGCCTACCCCTGGATGAACCACGACAACGCCTGGCGACCCGCCCACATCCACCTGTCGCTGTTTGGACCGACAATCGCCACGCGCCTCATCACGCAGATGTTCTTCCCGGCCGACCCGCTGCTGGCGCAGGACCCGATCTTCATGAGCGTGCCGGCGAGCGCCCGCGACCGCCTTGTCTCGAAGTTCGATCTCGGCCGCACCGAGGCCGGCTATGCGCTCGGCTACGCGTTCGACATCGTGCTGCGCGGCCGCCTCGAAACCCCGATGGCTCACTAAAGGACCGCAAATCCATAAATACCCCCAGGAATACCCCATGAAACTCAAGCAAACGCCATCGCAGACGGCCGGCCCCTTCTTCCATTACATGCTGACGCCGAGCCAGAGCGGTTACGACAAGACAAGCATCGCCGGCTCGGCACTCGCGGATGCCTCCACGGTCGGCGACCGCATCCGCATCACCGGCTGCATTCGCGACGGCGAAGGCAAGCCGCTTCCCGATGCCCTGGTCGAAATCTGGCAGGCCGACGGCAAGGGCCGCTATGCGCACCCGGCCGACCCGCGCGCCTCCAACGCGAGCTTCAAGGGCTTTGGCCGCGTCGCCTCCGACAAGGATGGCGTGTTCGCCTTCGACACCGTCAAGCCCGGCGTCATCGGTGACGGCCAAGCGCCGCACGTCACGGTGATCCTGTTCGCACGCGGCGGCCAGAACCACCTCTACACGCGCATCTATTTCGTGGACGAGGCGGCAAACGCGACCGACCCGGTGCTGCAGTCCGTGCCGGCCGATCGCCGCAACACCTTGATCGCGCAGCGCGAGGGTAGCGGCTATCGCCTCGACATCTGCCTGCAAGGCGACGGCGAGACCGTGTTCTTCGACGTGTGAGGCAGCTCGAGCCAGGGCGGGGCGCAGCAGGTGACGGCACAGACGACGGACGCGGCGCGGGTGTCGGAATGGCGCGCCGTGCTCGCCGCCGCCATCGGCTCATCGCTGGTCGGCACGGTGCCGATGTTCGCCGTCGGCCTCTACGCCCAGGGCATGGATGTCGCGTCGCTGCTGTTCTGGCGCTATGGCATCGCGTTGACGCTGCTGTGGCCGCTCGCCATCATCACCAGCCCGAGCCTCGCCGAGGATTGGCGGCGCGCTGGCCGCGGCCTGTTCCTCAACGGCATGACGCTCGGCGTGCTGCAGACGTTCACCTACTTCCGCGCCGTGCAGTCGCTGCCATCGTCGGTCGTCATCACGATCTTCTTCGCCTATCCGATGATGACGCTAATCATCGATCGTCTGGCGTTCGGCAAATCGATCCGGCTAGGCTCCGTGATCGCGGTCGGCCTGATCTTCTGCGGGGCCCTTCTTGCCGGCTGGCCGAGTCTCAAGTTCGACGGCAGCGATCCTCTGGCCCTGCTGTGCGCGATCGCAACGCCGGTCGGCTTCGCAGCCTACATCGCCATCGCCTATCGCTTCACGCGCCAATCCTCCCCGTTCGCTGGCGCCGCATCGATCTATTCGGGGCTGTTTGTGGGCTACTTGGCTGTCGTCGCACTGCTCGGCCTGACGTTTCCGATCGGCCCTGCTGGCTGGGGCAGCGTGCTGGCGATCGGCGTCATCGGCGGCGTCATCCAGATCTCGTCGTTCGCCTACGCGCTGCCGCGGCTCTCCTCCAGCGGCTACTCGATCATTGTCAGCCTCGAGCTCGTCACCGTCGTGCTGCTCGGCGTCACGGTGTTGGGCGAAACGTTGTCGCCAATCCAGGCCATCGGCGTCGCCATCGTCGCCGTCGGCATCGTGACGGACCGGCTGTCACGGGCGCGAAGTTGACGTGAACTCGACACTCGCCATCGAGCTGCATCGTTGGCATGATCTCAACTCTACCATCCCATCGTCGCAGCGGCCGGCTCTCCGCAAGGGAGCCGCTGCGACCAACACGTAGGAATTCACCCATGCTTCTCACCCTGAAATCCCGCCGCCTCTACTTCGATCTGGTCGGACCCGAGAAGGCCCCCGTCGTCTGCTGCTGCCACTCGCTGTCGTCGGACGGCGGCATGTGGGCCGAGCAGGTGCCGCCGCTGCTCGCCGCGGGTTTTCGCGTTCTCCGCCTCGACATGCGCGGACACGGCGGCAGCGATCCGGTCGCTGGCGACTACACGATGAAGGACCTCGCCGACGACGTCGTCGCCGTGCTCGATCACTTGGGCCTACAAAAGGTGCACTACATCGGCCTCTCGATCGGCGGCATGCTGGGCCAGGCGCTGGCGATCCATCACGGCGACAGCGTGCTCTCGGCGATATGGTGCGACACCACTCCGCAGACGCCGGCCGGCTCCAAGGCGACGTGGGCCGATCGCATGGCCACCGTGAAGAAAGCGGGCTCGCTCGAGCCGATGGCCGATCAGACCATGGAGCGCTGGTTCTCCGACGCCTGGAAGCCCAAGCATCAAGCGCGCTGGAAAGAAATCCGCGGCACCATCGCCGGCACCACGCCCGCTGGCTATGTGGGTTGCGCGGCGGCGATCGCGAATTTCGACTTCGTGCCGCAGCTGCCGAAGTTGAAGCTGCCCGTGCTGGTGATCTGCGGCAGCGACGACGTCGGCACGCCGCCCGCCGCCAACAGGCAGATCGCCGCGCTGGTGCCGGGCGGGCGCTACGAGGAGATCGCCACGGCGCGGCATTTCCCCAACGTCGAGTTCCCCGACATCTTCAACAAACTGATGCTGGACTGGCTGGTCCAGCAGAGGTGACAAAGCGGCGGCGAGAAGAACTTCCGCACCTGTGAGGGCGCTCACAGCTGGGCTTTGGCAGGAGGGGTAGGTTTGCTCATCGGCAAGGCGAACAGACGGTCGCGCCGCTGACACGAGACGCAAACCCAACCCAACGGAGACCTGCCATGGAAGCGACCGTCCTCAAGGCCACCAGCCTCGCCCTCGGCGCCGCCCTCGTCATCGCCACCGCCGGTGCGGGCGTGGCGGAAGCCAAGCGCGGCGGCGGACATGGCGGCGGGCACGGACACGGCTTCCGCAGCCATGGCGGCGGGCACGGCGGCCACCACAACTTCCGCCACCGCCACTTCCACCACTCGCCGGTCTTCTTTTCCTCCGGTCCGTCCTGCTACTGGAAGTGGGGCCGCAAGATCTGCAGCTACTGATCGTTCGGCACCAACACGCCAAGCGGCCCTCACCCACGGGTGGGGGCCGTTTCCGTTCAACTTAACAGTGTTCAGTGATCGGGCTTCGTCAGTCCCCCGCACCGATCGACATCTCCGACCACGACAGGTAGGTTCCCAGCCATGGCAGACGAGCCCGATAGTCTTGCCCTGCGCCTACTGAGGCAGATGGACGCCCGGTTGGCGCTGGTCCAGGACGACATGCGCGACATTAAGGTACGCATGACGCTCATCGAGGAAGGACTTGCGGCTGTCAATCGGCGCGTCGACCGCGTCGGGCCCGGCCGGATCGCATCGAGAAGCTGCTGGAGCTTGTCGACGCCGGGGTCTGACATATACAGACAGCTTTTTGGTGCCCGGAAGAGGACTCGAACCTCCACGCCTTGTGAGCGCTAGTACCTGAAACTAGTGCGTCTACCAATTCCGCCATCCGGGCAGGCCCGCTTCACCTAGTGTCCCGCCGCCCCCTTGTCAATTTCGATCACACGGCCCCTTCCGGCACAGCCCGGCACAGCGAGAGCATCGGCCGCGATCAGCGAGTTGGCGAATGACTTCGGAAAACGGCACTTGGCGCGGCGGAGCGCACGCCACGCCTCGCACGCCACCGCACGCCACGCCTTGCTCTCGCCGCCACCGCCCGCTATATGCTAACTTGGATGGCGGCACTCGTCATCCAGGCGATGGGGAATCGTCTAATGGTAGGACTGCAGACTCTGACTCTGCCTGTCTAGGTTCGAATCCTAGTTCCCCAGCCAACCGCCGCGGCGGCCATGTGCGACCAGGCACAGCTACCCCGCCACTCACAGCTTCTCCGGGTTGCCTGACCGGATGCGAGCGGTCCCGGCGAGCGAGCCGTCGGGGTTGAACGAGTGCACGACATCGCGATGCAGGTATTCGCGCGTGCACGACGTCTCGGAGCCGGCCGTGGCGCAGAACTCACCGTCTTTGCCGACGCTCCAGCGGTCTGCCGAGCGCTGGCCCTGGTACAGCATGCGGTAGGCCGTCCCGCTTTCGATGAAGACATGGAAGGCTTCGCCGTCGGATGTGGTCCCGGTAAGCGTGTTGCCGACGTAACGGTTCGTGAAATCTCCGGCACCGAGCCGCTTCGCCCCTTGCGCCGTGAGAGCGGCCTCGGTTGGCGGCGCCGCCGGAGTCTGAGCCATTGTCGCGCCCGAGACAGCTGCAAGGGCTCCGGCGAGCGACAAGATCGGAACAGTTCGGTACCGCAGCATGCGCAGCTCGCCTCCAAGAGTTCACGGGCACCACTCGAGCCGGCATCGTCGACGCGCTCCCCGCCACGGTCAAGGTGGATAAGGACCTAACGGAAAGGTGGACGGGACCATCGGGAGCCGGCAAGCTATGATCTGTTCACTTCTCCAGCTCGTTTCAGTCACCATCGCCTTCTCGCGAAAACGGGGTTATCTTTTCCGCCATGATGCCGAAGAAGCCGAGCCGCCAGGACGTCGAAGCCGCCGTCCGCACCATCCTCCGGTGGACGGGCGACGACGTCACGCGACCGGGCCTGCTCGAAACCCCCGCGCGCGTGACCAAGGCGTTCGAGGAGTGGTTTTCGGGCTACCAGGAGGATCCCGACGAGATCCTGTCGAAGACCTTCGAGGAGATCGAGGGCTACGACGAGATGATCACGTTGCGCGGCATCCCGTTCATCAGCCACTGCGAGCACCACATGGCGCCAATCATGGGCCGGGCCTGGGTCAGCTACATCCCGACCGGTCGCGTGGTCGGCATCTCCAAGCTCGCCCGCGTCGTCGACGCCTACGCCAAACGCCTGCAAATCCAAGAGAAGATGACGGCGCAGATCGCCAACTGCATCGAGAAGGTGCTGCAGCCCCAGGGCGTGGCCGTGGTCATCAAGGCCACCCACCACTGCATGACTACGCGGGGCATCAAGAAGCACGACGTCGACATGGTGACCAGCCGGATGCTGGGCGCGTTCAAGGACAACGCCCTCACTCGTCAGGAGTTTCTGACGACGATCAACGGTAGCTGAGTGGCCGTCGGGCGGCTGCGGCGATCTGGTCGCTACCGCGTCCACGGAATTTCGCAGCCGGGCCCCACCCCGCCGTTGCCGATGCCCACATTCTCGACCAAATGTTCAGCCAAGAGCGGCATTCGTGGGAATCGGGAAGGATCGGGCATGCGCAGACGGACAGCTTCGGCTTCGAGCGGGTTTTGGCGCATTTCGGCGGGCGCCGTCGCACTGGCTCTGATGGCTGGCGCGTCGTTGGCCCAGGACCAGAAGCAGGCCCCGAGCAGCCCGGTTGGCGGTGCGGTACCGGGAGGTGCGGCACCCGGATTTTCCACACAGGTGAAACCCGCCCCGCAAGCTGTCGCCGGCATCACGCTCGAGCCACAGCAGATCGAGCTCGTCAACAAGGTCAGCGGCTTCTTCAACGAGCTACAGAACCTGCGCGGGACTTTCGTCCAGACGACCGCCGACAACAAGCGGCTGCGCGGCAAGTTCTATGTGAAACGCCCAGGCCGTCTCCGCTTCGAATATTCGCTGCCGTCCAAGCAGCTCATCGTCTCGGATGGCCAGCAGCTGGCGATCCAAGATCTCGACCTCAAGACGGACGACCGCATGGGTCTCGACCAGACGGTGTTTCGCATCCTGTTGCGCAAGGACGTCGACCTGATGCGCGACGCCCGCATCCTCGAAGTGCAGGAGGCGAACGACCTGATCGTGCTGTCGCTGCAAGACAAGAGCCCTGACACTTCCGGCCGGATCAAGCTGTTCATGGCCAAGGGCCCTACCTCCCTCGAGATCAAGGAATGGGTGACGACCGACGCCCAAGGCGAGGTCCGGGTCGAGCTGTCCAGCACCAATCGGTCGGAGGAAATCGACCCCGGCCTGTTCAAGATCGTCAATCCGTCCCTTCAGAAGGGTAATTGATCCGAGTAAGATCAATGGGTTACTAACTACGGCCCGCACGCGAATCGCGAACCGGCAACAGGCAAGTTTTGTCTGAAACCTTGCGGTAAACTATTCGTGATCACCCCTGGTCAGCCTCTTGAACGAGCCGACGCTTCCCCTAAATCTAAGCGCAGAGCAGGTGATGCCGCTCTTTCGGTAGTGCCCCCCCGTCTAGCCGAAGGCATCATTTGCGGCGCCGGATTCCCTCCCGGTGCCTTGCGCTAGTAAGCGCTCTGGCGCCCGACCCCTCCCCCCGGGGTCGGGCGTTCCATTTTGTAGACCCCGACATCCTCGAAGTCGTCCGCTCGAGCCGCGTTGGCAGGGAGCCGCGATCGGCTATGATCGAGCGCCGATATAGAGCAGGATCGAGTGACGTCGAGGTAAGGGAGCTTCCGATGAGCCAGGCCGCCGCAAGCAGCAGCACGCGTGCCATCGACCTCGCCGACGGGCAGAGTTTCGCGCAGGGCTTCCCGCATCCCCATTTCGTCTGGGCGCGGGCGCACGCGCCGATCTACTGGCATGAGCCGACCCCGCACTGCCCGAACGGCGAAGGCTTCTGGGTGGTCACCCGCTACGACGACGCCATGACTGTCGTCCGCGATGCCGAGACATTTTCGTCGGACAAAGGCGGCACGCGCACCGGCGGCGGCACCGGCCTCCACGACGACCGGCAAGCGGGCCAGATCATGATCTGGATGGACGACCCCAAGCACAAACGCTTCCGCGCACTCGTGCACAAGGGCTTCACCGCTCGCGCGATCCTGGCGATGGAGGACGAGCTGCGGCGTCGCGCCGTGGCGCTGATCGAGGCGATGCCCGAGGCTGAGCCGTTCGATTTCGTCGCGCGCTTCTCCCGCGATCTTCCCCTGCAGGCGATCTGCCTGATCCTCGGCGTGCCGCAGGAGGATCGCGCCATGCTCGCCGAGCTGGTCGATGCCGGAGTCGCCGCCAACGGTCCCGAGATCATCGCCCGGACATACGCCCTGCGCCTGCGCGACTACGGCGTGCAGCTGATCAAGCGCAAGCGCCTGAACCTCACCGACGACATTCTCTCGGCGATCATCCAGGCGCGGCTCGAGCCCGGCGAGGAGGGCCACGAGGGCGGCCCGCTGACCGACAACGAGCTGGTCAATTTCTTCATGCTGCTGTTCCCGGCCGGCGCCGAAACGACGCGCAGCGCCATCGGCGGGGGCTTGCGCGCACTGATCGAGCATCCCGACCAGATGGCGCTGATGCGCAAAGCCGACACCGCCCAGATGCGCGTTGCCCTCGACGAGATCCTGCGCTGGACCACGCCGACCATCTTCAAGCGGCGCACCGCCACCCGCGACGTCGATCTGCAGGGTCACAAGATCAAGGCCGGCGACAAGGTCACCTACTGGGAGATGTCGGCCAATCGCGACGACCGCGTGTTCGCCGAACCGTTCCGCTTCGATCTGACGCGCTCGCCGAACCTGCACCTGTCGTTCGGCTTCGGCACCCACGTCTGCCTCGGCGCCAGCCTCGCGCGCATGGAGATGCGCTTGGCCTTCCAGGAATTGCTCGCTCGCGTCGAGACTTTCACGCCCGCAGGCCCGATCGACTGGATGCCCTCGAACCGCCTGCTCGGCATCCGCCATATGCCGATGAGTATACGGCGGCGGGTGGGGTGAGCAGGCGTGTGAGCTTGGGGCCATGTCGACACCGACGCGATTGACCCCGAACAGTCGGGCGACAACCTATCGATTGTCATCCTCGGGCCTGTCCCGAGGATCCATTTCTCAGCTGGCGGAAGGCGAAGACTCTGTGAGCGGAGGTGGCCGGGAATGCCCGGAATTCAGATGGAACCGGGAAGTCCTGGTGATCATTCGAGGCTGTTGAGATCGCTGCACCATGGGTCCTCGGGACAAGCCCGAGGATGACTGCGTCTAGGCTGTGCCGAGTCTCCTTACTGGCCCTGAGCGTCCGTCGCGCGGGGCGGCTCGATCCGGCACGGCAGACTCGCGCAGCCGTCCAACCCGCCGCGCAACCTAATCGATCTTGATTTTTGCGGCTGTGACCACGGCTTCGACGACCTTGGCGTCTTCCTCCATGAAGGCCGTGATCTCCGGCAGCGTCTGCGGCGTCAGGGCTGCGTTGACGCTGGTGAGACGGTCCTGCATCTCCTTGGTGCGGCCGATCTCGACGAGCTTGGCGTTGAATTTCTCGAGGATCTCCGGTGCCGTGCCCTTGATGGCGTGGATCGCGAACCAGGACGCGCCGTCGCTCTTGGGGTATCCAAGCTCGGTCATCGTCGGCACGTCGGGGAAGTCCGCGATCCGGCGCGGGAAATTGACATTGAGCAGGATCAGCTTGCCGGCCTTCACGTGCGGCAGGCTGGACGACTCGTTCATCATCTGGATGGCGCCGGCAAGGATGTCGTTCAGCGCGTCGGCGCCGCCGCGATAGGGGACATGCAGGATGTCGATGCCGGTGCGCAATTTCAGGAGTTCGAGCCGTAGATGCGGCGCCGTCGCATTGCCCGACGAGCCGAACGCCAGCTTGCCCGGATTCTTCTTCGCGTAGTCGACCATCTCGGCGAACGTCTTCACACCGACCGACGGGTGGATCGTGAATCCGGTCGTCGCATCGCCCACCCGCCCGACCGGCACGAACGCCTTCGGGTCGTAGGCGACTTTGCGCAGCAACGGCAGCGTGACGAGCGGCGTCGTGGTGCCGAGATAGAACGTGTAGCCGTCGGTCGGCGCCTTCGCGACTGCCTCCGCGCCGATCATGCCGGACGCCCCGCCGCGGTTCTCGACGATGAACTGCTGTCCGAACTCCTGCGTGAGCTTCTCCGCCCACGGCCGCGCGACGAGATCAGTCGAGCCGCCCGGCGCGAACGGCACCACGAGCTTCACCGGCTTCTCGGGCCAGGCCGCCTGCGCCCGCAACAGCGACGGCGCGGCCACCACCGCGCTCGTTGCAAGCGAAGCCTTGAGAAAATCCCGGCGGCGCATGGCTCGTTCCCCGTAGTTGCGACAGGCACGTTGATGGCATTGAGCGGCGGCCACAGAGGGCTTGTCAACCACGCGACATGACCCGCGTGGAGACGGTCGTTTACACTTCCTTCATCTCGCGCCCCAACACTGCCATGCGTGAGCCCTATTGCAGCGCAAATCGTTCGGCAGAGCTTAACGCTCGAACCTCGGAGATGCCCGCCATGCCGATTGCACGCCTGCTCGCGACTGCCATGATCTCGCTGACCGCCGCCTCCATGGCATTCGCCCAGGAGCCTGCGAAGCGCAACGGCGCGCCGCCGGCCCAAGAGCCTACAGCAGCAGCCAAACCGGCCGAGACGCCGCCCACCGGCGTGAAGGGCGCAACGCTGCAGCGCTTCCCTGGCGTCTGGGTCGAAGGCCCGGGCTACCAGATCACCTACGGCGACACCTACGACACCTGCGCCAAGAAGTGCCTCAGCCAGACGCGCTGCCTGATGATCGAATTCTATCGCCCCGAGAAGAAATGCAATCTCTACGATACCGTTCGCCCACGGCTGAAGGGCGGCTCCTCGGACGTCGCTATTCGCGGTTGATCTGAACGTAGGGCGCAATAGGCGGTCTGCACGTTTCGCCGTATTGCGCCGAAGTTGCGTTAAGGACGGCGCAATACGGCCAAGGGGCCTATTGCGCCCTACGTCATCGATCGCACAACGAAGAGGGATGCCCCATGTCCGAAGTTCAGCGGCGTCACGGTTTCGCCAGCCGCCGGCCCTCGATCAGGATGTGGCCGAAGATCGCCGCGAGCACGATGAGCCCTCCGGCGAGGCCCATCACTGTCGGCGCCTCGCCGAACGCCAGCCACACCCACAGCGGCGCCAGCGGCAGATCGAGCGTCATGATCAGCGCCGCATGCGCCGCCGGCACCCGCGCGATGCCGAGCGTCGTCAGGATCAGACCCGCGCCCTGTTGCGTGAACCCGAACAGCGCGAACAGCCCGACCTCCCGCCAGCTGATGGCGTAGTCGGGGCCAAACAGCAGCGCACCCGCCGTGCCGATCAGCGCCCCGACGCAGCCCGCCGCAATCATCGATCGCCCGCGATGCTGACGAACCAGCACGGTCTTGACCGCGAAGCTCAACGTCATCAGCACGGCGAGGCCATCGCCGATCAGCCGGCTGCCCGAAAGCTGCAGCGAGCTGCCGAGCACCAGCCCGGCTCCCAGCAGTGCAATCGTCGCGCACGCGAGCGTCGTCGCCGACGGCCGCTCGGCGATCATCATCCAGGCGAGCCCCGCGATCATGAACGGCCCGATCCCGAAGATGAAGGAGTTGTTGGCGACACTGGTGTACTGCAGCGACGCGACGAAGCACGCCATCGACGCCGTCGAGAGCACTGCCACCCAGTAGCCCGGTAGCCCCATGCCGTGGAACTCGGCAATGGTCTTGGACGCGGACCTTCCCGAGCGCCACCAGATGAACCCGATGATCGCGAAAGCCGTGAAGATGCCGCGCCAGAACAACAGAGTCTCGCTATCGCGGCCGATCGCGCGGACGTAGAACCCCGCGCTCGAAAAGCAGATCGTACCCGCAAGCAACAGCGCAATGCCACCGAGATAGGCGGCACGTGCGCTTGAAGTGTTTATTGCCTCACTCTGGGCCGAGATGACCTCAGTCATCGATCACTCGCAGGGCGCAACACTATGCACGATGTTATTCCTCGGTGGCTGCAATTAGCTGGATGAACTGCCGCATGCGAGGATCAGAGAATACATATCCGCCCTCTGGGTCCCGTTGAAGCACTCTTGAATTGTCAGCAGCAGCCAGACGCCCGACGTACGCCCGGATACTAGCATCTGACGCTTTTCCATTTACGAACTCGCGA
>JANOJW010000600.1:0-2770 GCA_031418955.1 Hyphomicrobiales bacterium
ACGTGCGCTCGGCCAGAGCCGCGATCGCGGCCTTCAGCTCGCCCTTGGGCGGCGGCGCGGCCAGCAGTTGTCCGACGACGGCAAAGCGCAGCCTTGCCCATCTGTCGTGAACACGGGGCTTGTGGGCCATGCCGGTGCTCCGTAAGCGAGAGCCTTCAACTACGGCTCATTTCGCTTGACGAGCGCCGGCTCAGGCGGCGACGCTCTGCGTCGCCGGTGGCGACCACTTCCAGGGCAACAGCTCGGCGAGCCGATTGATCGGATGGCTGCCGATGCGGGCGATGACGTCGGTGAGCCAGGACTCGGGCTCGACGCCGTTGAGACGGGCGGTTCGCACGAGCGTGTAGAACCCGGCCGCACGCTCCCCGCCGGCGTCCGAACCGCAAAACAACCAGTTTTTCCTGCCCAAAGCTGCTGGCCTGATTTGGTTTTCTGCGGCGTTGTTCGATATCTCCAATCGGCCGTCGTCGAGGTAGCGCGTGAGCGCATGCCACCGCGAGCGGGCATAGCGGATGGCGCCGGCGAGGTCGCTCTTGCCCGGGATCTTCTGCAATTGCGCGTCGAGCCAGGTCGCCAGCTCATCTATCCTCGGTCGCGCCGCTCGCTGGCGGACGGCGCGCCGGATGTCGGGTGGCGATCCTGCGATCGGGCGTTCGATATCGAACAGCGCACCGATGCGATCGAGCGCCTCCTTGGCGATCGCCGACTTGTGCGAGCCCCACTCGTCCCAGAATCCGCGTCGCACGTGCGACCAGCAGCCGACCTCGGCGACGCGCGGCGGCCCGTGCATCAACGCGGCGTCGGATGCTTTCATGCCGGCGATCTCGTAGAGGCGGCCGAAGCCCGAATAGCCGTCGGCGTGCAGCCAGCCGGTGAAGTCGGCGAGCTCTCTTCGGCAGTGCTCACCTTTACGGTCGGGCGTGTAGCGATAGAGCACGGCCGGCGGCGCGGTTCCCGCATGCGGACGCTCGTCGCGCAGATAGACCCACAGCCGCCCCGTCTTGGTCTTGCCGGTGCCCGGCGCGAGCACGTCGACCGGGGTGTCGTCGGCATGGATCACGCGGCCTGCCATCACGTGCGCGGCGATCAGCTCGACGAGCGGCTTGAGCAGCCACGCGACATGCCCGAGCCACTCGGCGAGCTGACTGCGATCGATGTCGAGCCCCAATCGCGCGTAGATCTCGGCTTGTCGATAGAGCGGAAGGTGATCGCAGAACTTCGCCACCAGGATGTGGGCGAGGAAGCTCGCGTCGACCATGCCGCGTGGGATGGGCAGCTCCGGCATCGGCGCCTGCACCATGGTCTCGCACTTGCGGCACGAGCAGGCCGGACGGACGTGGCGATCGACCTCGAAGTGGCCGGGTACGTAGCGCAGTACCTCGGTGACGCTCTCTCCCACCTTGCGCAGCTCAGCCCCGCCGCAGGTCCTGCACACGCCGGCCGGCATATGCACGACGTCCCGGCGTGGCAGCTCTGGCGGCAGCTGGCGGCGCTTCTTCTTTTGGGGCTTCAGGCCCTCTGCGGATTGCGCGTCGGCGTTCGCCGCGTCGGGCTCGGGCTGCGGCGGCTGCGCTGCGATCGCCTCGGCCTTCGCCGTTTCCGCTTCCTCCAGCGCCAGCTCGAGCTGCTCGATGGCGCGCTCGATGCGCTCCGAGCTCGACCCAAACTTCTCGCGCTTGAGCTTGGCAATCTGGGCCTTGAGCTTCTCGATCGTCAGCTGGGTGACGAGGAGACCGTTCTTGGCAGCGGCAAGCTCGGCGTCTTTTTTACTAAGCTCCGCAGCCGTAGCGAGCAGCCGGCGTTTCAGCTCGGCGATATCGTCAGGAAGCTGATCGAGCGTGAGCGGCATGACGACGTCATGCGATGCTTCGCGCTATCCGGCAAGCGTTGGTTGCCAGGTACGTTGTGGAGTTCGCCACTCGAGTCCTTCGAGCAACATCGACATCTGTGCAGGGCTCAGAGTGACCGAGCCCTCCTTCGTCGCAGGCCACGTGAAGCGGCCCTTTTCCAGCCGCTTGGCGAACAGGCAGAAGCCTTGGCCATCCCAGTACAGAAGTTTTATCAGGTCACCTCGACGGCCCCGAAAGCAGAAGATCGCGCCCGAGAACGGGTCTAGCTTCAAGACGTCCTGCGCCATGATGGAAAGGCCATCGAAGCCGCGCCGCATGTCCGTGACACCACACGCCAGATAGATCCTCACGCCGGCCGGAATTGTGATCACGAGCGATCTCCATCGAGCACGGCAACGAGACGTGCGAAAGCGTCCGGATCAATCGTCTCGTCGACCTTTACGATGCGGCCATTGGTGAGCACGACCTCGATCATCGCCGGACGGCGTCCGCGCATTGCGGATGACGCGGCTCGGCGAGATGCCATCGCCGGGCCCGGTGCAGAATCGCACGGTGTCGGTGATGAGGCGCGCGTGTCGGTAGCGATCTGCACGGGAACGAACGAAGCCGCCTCCGGTGATCTCACCGAGTTGCCGGCAAGCCTGCCCTCGCGCGCGCGCCGCAACCACGTGTAGAGCTGCGAGCGGCACACCCCGTGCCGATCGGCGACGGCCGCGATCGTGGCGCCCGGCGCAAGCGCCGCCGACATGATCCGAAGCTTCTCCTCGGCCGGCCATTGACGCCGGCGTTCAACCGTCGAGATGATCTCGGCCGCCATGTGCCTTACCGTCCTTAAGCACGTGAATAAGGACAGTATGCTTCACCCGATCCGGCCCCGCTCAACAAGCCGTCACGGCCGCAGTCCCGAGGGGACGCTTACG
>JANOJW010000601.1:0-13110 GCA_031418955.1 Hyphomicrobiales bacterium
GCCGGCGCGTGACGAGGTAGCCGAGTTTCTGCAGCAGATTGGCGCGCGCGTCCTGGTTGATCGCCACGTGCGCGACGTCGGCGAGTTTCACGCCCGATTCACAGAGGCAGTAGCGGATCGCCTCCGAAGGAAAGCCGGCCCAGTGCTTGACCCGGCGGAAGCGCTCGTCCTCCGCCGCGGCAACCAACACCCCGTCGCGCAGCAGGCAGGCGGAGGCGTCGCCGTGGTAGGCATTGAGACCGAGGACGTACATCCATTCGCCTCCAGAGAGTTCGAGGCAGTGCGCCCCACCACAGGTGCTAGGCGCGACGACGACAAACTGTCAATGTGATGTGGCGCGCCGCCGATCGATCTGGATCAGGCGCACTTCTGCAAAGGAGCCGAGCCTGCGCCACGGGTCTGAGTAGCCGAAAGGGCCCTCGCGATCGCGGCCTCGTTGCGTACTTCGCCTTTGACCATCGTGTGCAGGGTCCGCAGCAGGATGCGCGCGTCGAGCTTGGCGCTGGCATGGGCGACATACCAGTCGTCCAATGCACCTTTTTCCTCGCGAGTGAGCAGCGTGCCACCGCAAACCTGGGCCCAGCCGGTCAGCCCGGGTGCGACGAGGAGGCGCAGTGAACTCTGGTCGGGCTGATCGATCGGCAGCAGGGGGCGTGGGCCGATCAACGACATCGATCCGACGAGAACATTGAGCAGCTGCGGCAACTCGTCGAGCTTCGACTTGCGCAACAGGCGGCCCATTCGGGACTGTCTCTGAGCAAGCTCAAGCCGATTGCCATTGCGATCGAGCGGATCGCGGAGCGATCGCAACTTGACGACCTCGATCGGCCGACCGTGGCGGCCGAGCCGCTGCTGCCAGAAGATCACCGGCGAGCCGAGATGGAGGGCGACCACAGCGCTCACGATTACCATGATAGGCGAGAAGGCCACAAGCATGAGGGCCGAAACTAACACATCCAGCGCACGTTTGCGCCGCCAGTAGGGCCGGGCGAGAATGTCTGAGGCTGCGGACGCCAGACTGGCGACAGGTTGAACAGCCTGCTCCGCACTTCGCGACCCGAATCTGGTTCGACCGAACACATGGTCATCGAGGCTCTCGACCGTGATCTGACGAGCCTGGCCGATGTCCTCGAGTGTATTGCGGGTCGCCTCAGGTAGCTGATCGAGTGGCAATGCCACGACGATCCGATCGACTTGCACGCCGTGCTCCTCGAAATCGGAGAGCTGGCGCACGAGTTCGCCCGGCGAGCCGACGACGATGTGGCCTGCGAGCTGGCGGCCCTGGAACTTCTGCCGATCGTCGAGCACGGCGACGATTCGACGGGCGCCGCTGGAGATCTCGTCGATCAGCTGGATATAGAGCCATGCCGCGTGATTGGCACCGATCAGCAGGATATTCTCGACTGCCAGCGGCGCAGGCGCCAACACCATGTTGCGACGCGCATTGCTCACACTTGAGAACACACGCCCGGCGAGCAGCAGGACAGCAAGCAGCAGAAAGTGGATGAATGGCGCTGTTCGCGACACATTGTCCAGTCGTGTACTGAACATGAGCACGGCGCCGGTGATGGCAGCCGCTAGTGCACTTGCCTTGACAATTGCGAGCGCGTCGGGCGCGGAGAAGTAGCGCGTCAGCTGCGATCCAGTGCGATAGAACATCAGGATTGGGATCGTCACCGCGATCGCGACGATGCTGTAGACCAGCATCGGCTCGCGACCATGCGCGTGGTCGATCTGCTCGGGAAAACGCAGCAGGATCGCGCCGGGTGCCGCGAGGCATGCCACGAGAAAGTCCCAAATCGACAACCTGCCAAAACCAATGTCAGCAGAACCCGGTGCACGTAGGCGCCGCCATGGCCAACCGTTCAGTCCACCCATGGACACTCCGATCTGACTTTATTTTTATCAACGCCGTCTAGCCGATAGCCGCAACGTCGTCCATTTGAGTATTCGGAGTGCAGAAGTCCACAAGTTTTGAAGGATCTGCGAAGCTTCCCATGCAAGGGGTACGAGGTACGCGGACATGCGTACGAGTGTCATTCGACCGCATTGCCTCGCACTCCGCCCGAAGGGCATGTGCTGCGGTGCCGCTGGCCTATGCGGGCGCGGTGTCGCGTGCTATGCGTTCGCACGCCTCAACAATCGAGCTTGAGACGCGCGCTCCCAAACATTCATCGTCAGTGAAATGTGGGCGCCACGGATAGCAGGACCAGTCATGGACATGAAGCCGATCAAGCCTTTCTTCCTCGACCTCGACGACGGCGAGATTGCATCGATCGAGAAGGAGATGGGCAACATCCTTCGCTCGGGCCAGCTCATCCTGGGCAAGCACACGGAGGCATTCGAGGCGGAGTTCGCAAAGTACGTCGGGCTGAAGCACGGCGTCACTTTCAACACGGCGACGTCGGCGCTCGAGGTGCTCTGCGTTCTGAAGGGCGCCAAAGGCAAGAAGGTCGGCGTTCCCTCGAACACCAACTTCGCCTCGGTCGAGGCTATCCTCCGGGCCGGCGGCACACCCGTGTACATGGACATGACGCCCGAATACTTCGCGCCGGATCTCGACATCCTGAAGCGCGCGGACGACCGGCACGGCTTAGCCGGCGTCATGTGGGTTCACATAGGCGGTCTGATCGCCCCGGACTTCGTCGAGGTCGCCGAGTACTGCAAGCGCAAGGGTATCTTCCTTATCGAGGACGCCGCACATGCCCACGGTAGCTGGCTCGACGGGCGCAGCGCAGGCGCGTTTGGCGACGGTGCCGCGTTCTCGTTCTTCCCGACCAAGGTGATGACCACTATGGAGGGTGGCATGATCGTCACCGACAACAAGGACGATGCCGATCTTGCGCGTTCCTATCGCAACCAGGGCAAGCGACATGCAGCCTACGGCGGTCTCCATTACGACCACGGCAACAGCTGGCGCATCTCGGAAATCGCCGCCTATATGGGGCTCACTCAGCTCGCCAAACTCGATCGCATGACCGCCACCCGGCAGCGCGCCGTCGACATTGTGAGCGCTCGCTTGAAGCAGCAGGGCATTGCCTACTGCGACACGTCACACATGGACCGGGCGAGCCAGTACAAGCTGATGATCCGTCTCCCCGCCAAGCATTCCGCCGACGACGCCAAAAAGGCGCTGACCGCGCGCGGCATCATCTGCGGCGGCGGCGTCTACGAGGTGCCGTGCCATCTGCAGCCCGTGTTCGCCGACATCCCCTACGAGAAAGCGGAGGTCGAGGCGACCACAACCTGGTGCCCCCGCCACATCTGTCCGCCGATCACGTCAGGCACGAGCGAGGCGGACGCGCATCGCATTGCCACCGCGCTGGCGGAGGTACTCGCCTAATGGCAAGAGCAGGTTACGACCTAGCGGTCATCGGCGGCGGTATCGCGGGGCTCGCGGTGGCCGAGATGTTCGCGCGGTCGGGCCGCAGCGTTGTCCTGATCGAGCGCAACGAGCAACTCTGTCAGGAGGCGAGCGCCTCCCAGCACGGCTGGTTCCATTTCGGCAGCCTTTACTCGATATTTCCCCAGAATCAGTTTCTCCGCACGATGGTCGGCGGCGTCGAAGATCTGCTAGCCTTTTACGGCGGATTCGAGGGCATGAACATTGCGATCGGAGATGGTGGCAAGCTCGCGTTCCCCAGCGACGAGCACGCATGGTTTCGCGACGAGCCGATCGAGTACATCGTGTGCGCTCGCAATGATCCCGACTTCGACATGCGCCGCTTCGAAGGTGTGCGCGATTACGGTCGGAAGATCGGCTTCCTGCTCACCTGGGAAATGGCGATCAAGCAGTTCATCAGCCGACACCAGCGGTTCCACAAGCACAACTGGCAGGGAGACGTGCCGGCCTCGCGCTGGATCCCGCGAGCGGGCTTCAGCGACTACTCCCGTGAGGTGATCACGAAGCCGAACAACCCTGGGGTGGCGCTCGACCACGACACGCATTTCAGGATCGTCGGCTTCGACCGACCGATGCGGGCGATGGCGATCGTGGCGGATCTCGTGCGTTCGCTTATCGGATCGGGCGGAAAGATTCTCACCGGCACCGAGGTCGATCGGATCGAAAAGGTCGGAGAGGCGCGGATCATCCACGCTAAGGGCAACTCGATCGAGGCCCGCTCAGTCGTCGTGGCTGGAGGCAAATGGCTCGGCCAGTTCCTCGATCGCGGCTCCAACGTCAAGGTGTTAGGCTCTCCCCTTCTCGTCACCTATCCCGCGGTGACCGATTTTAACTTCGTGCGCATGACGCCGTTCGTCGAGAAGAGCGTCAACCACCTGCACCATTCGGTTCGCGGACAGAGTTATTCCCTGATCGGCGGCGGCTACTTCGCCGACCCCGACGACCCGGCGGCGGTCGAGCGCGCGCGAGAACGGCTCTTGACCATGGCGCGATCAGTGTTCTCCGGCCTAGACAGTGCCGAGCTGATCGAGACGTACCTCGGCTACAAGACGGAGATCGTCGCCAAGAGCGGCGAGCGCAATTACCAGTACATCATCCGCGAGGTGGACGACCGCGTGCATGCCATCATTCCCGGCAAGTTCTCGCTTGGCTTCAGCCTAGCCGTGAATACCTACAAGCGGCTGACAGGGGCAGAACCCGCCAGGTGCGTCACTCTTGCGCCGCGCGATGCCGCGCTGCCCTTTGTGGGCCTGACGCGCCATGCCGCACTAGTCAGCACCATCCTGGAACGGATGGAGGTCGCGGCACGTCCCGCGCTGAGGAGCCGGGCATGATCCCCGAGACGCTTCTCGCGCGCTACAATTCATTCGGTCTTCTTGGTTCCATCTCGCCATCGCCAACCGCATCCGCGGTTTGCCGGCCGTCGCCTGTGAACCATCTCCGATCTTTGACGGGATGAACAATCTCGCTGCATCGCATCGCGATTGAAGCTGGGTTCAGAGAGACGCAATCCGAAAAGGTCGAGCTACTGGCCATGGTGCGGCAATCGGCTCGTGTTGCCGGTCTTGGGTGTGGGCGCCATTGGCGTGGGAGACATGCATGTCCGGGCAATCGCGCCAAGCCATCGTTTTCGTCAACCACTACTTCTTCCCGGATCAGTCGGCGACGAGCCAAATCCTGACCGATCTGGCATTCGATCTCGCCCGCTCTGGGCAGCGCATTCGCGTCGTGACGTCGCGCAAGCTCTACGGGGCCGAAGGGCCAGCGCTGCCAGCGAGCGAAGTCGTGCACGGGGTCGAAGTGCAGCGTGTTCGTGCGACAAGCTTTGGCCGGCACTGGGGGCTTGCGGGCAAGGCGATCGACAGCCTCACTCTGCTGCTCGCCCTGATCCAGGCTATGCTGCGTACGTTGAGGCCGGGCGACGTGGTGGTCGCCAAGACCGACCCTCCGATGCTGGCAGTGATCGTTGCCCCCATCGCCCGGCTGCGCGGCGCAGTCCTGGTCAACTGGTGGCAGGACGTTTTTCCCGAAGTGGCGCAGGCGATGTTGGGCAAACGTCGGCTGCTTGCCCCTGCGTTTGCCGTCATGCGATGGCTGCGCAATCGTGCGATGAAGGCTGCCGAGATCAATGTCGTCATCGGACAGCGCATGGCCGACCATATGCGGTCCCAAGGCGCAAGCGACCAACAGATCCGTGTCATCCAAAACTGGTCCGACGCCAGCATTGCCTCGACAGTTTCGGGCGCTAAGGAGCTACGCCACGATTGGGGCCTCGACGGCAAATTCGTTGTCTGCTATTCGGGCAATCTAGGTAGAGCGCACGATGTCGAGACCACTTTGGCCGCCATCGGACTGCTCGAGGCCGGTTTGATGGCACCTGCATCAGAGCCGATCGCATGGGTGTTCATCGGCGGAGGCGCAGGGTTGACGTACCTGCGTGCAGAGTCCCAGAGGCGCAACCTTCGATCGATAGTATTTCAGCCTTACCAACCTCGAGAGCAGCTAGGCGCCTCGTTGGCCGTCGGCGATGTGCATCTTGTTTCCTTGCTGCCCGAATTCGAAGGGTTGATTGTGCCCAGCAAATTTTATGGAATTGCAGCCGCAGGTCGTCCCACAATTTTCGTCGGCGACAAGCGTGGCGAGATCGCGCAGATTGTCGAGAGCTATCGATGTGGGCGCAGCGTTGAAGTGGGAGATGGCATCGGTTTGGCGCGACTGGTGACTGAATTGGCGGATGACCAACAGGATTGCAAGAAGATGGGTGCGGAGGCACGGGCAGCCTTCGATCGGGCATTCGATCGACCACTCGCCATAGCGCAATGGCGCGACGTGTTGTCGAGTTGCCTGCTAAAGTGCGCAAGTCGCGCAAGGGGCACGAAGTGACTTCGCTGCGCAACGCGGTGACAATCGCTATCACCAACTGTTGCTTAGCCGTTGTTCTGTTCGTCATCAGCGTTGTGCTTGCCAGAGCGCTCGGACCGGAAGGCCACGGCAAATACAGCAGTCTCGTATCCTGGCCATCCTGGATATGTCTGGTGGCGCTACTCGGCGTACACACGTTTCTCGCTCGCCAAGCCGCGATACTTCCGCAGAACCGGCAACAGAATTACCGAATAGGCTTGAGCGCGATCGCGGTCCTAGGGGCAGCTGCATTTGTGCTCTTCAATCTCGCGATTCAGTTCGAGTGGACCGGCGTGCGTCATGCCGATCCTGCTCTGGCGCTGCTAGCATCTTTGATGATCCCGTTTGGGATGGGCACCGCATTCCAGGCCGAAATGGAGCGCGCGCTCATGAATTACTTCAAGTATAATGTTGTTCGAAGCGCCTTCATCCTTGTCTTTGCGGCGCTACTCCTTCTGGCATGGCTGTTTTTCGCCATCAACGTTACAACCTGCGTTGTTTCGTTTGTGTTGGCCAACATCGCCGCCTTTGCAATTTCTCAAGTGACGGTAAGGTCGCATCTGACGACAACCGGCTCCTCTGAGAGCCTACAGTCCTTTCGAGTACTACTCCAGTCTGCGCGATCGTTTGCGCTGCTGTCGTCAGTTTACCATCTGTCGATTGCGTTGGATTGGATGTTGGTGAGTATTTTTCTGAGCCATAGGGACATGGGTCTCTACATGATCGCGCTGATCATCGCGCAAGTGCCCGACATCTTTACGACTGCAGTCTCTACGCAGTTCTTCGGGAGGATCGCCGCATATGGCTCTCTGAAAGCAGCACCGGGCGAATGGCTTTCGATGCGGCTCCGCCAATTCCTGCTTTTCAACCTCGTTCTGACGATTGTGACGATGATGGCTGCGCCACTTGTCATCCGCGTGTTTTTTGGTGATGCCTTTGCCAGTTCCAGCTGGTTGGCACAGTTGCTGCTGCCTGTCATCTTCATGCGCAGCGGAGCCAGAGCATGCGAAGAAGTTCTCAAGGGCGCCGGCTTGCCGCAGATTTGCACGAAAATCCGTCTGCTCACGATTGTGCTGCTTGCAATCACCGGTGGATACTCGGTTGCTATAGCCGGCAGTCTGCCTCTCTTGCTGTTCTTTCTGCTTGCAGTGAATTCCTTGCAGTTCGTTCTGATGCTCGTAGCTGTCACGCGAGAGGCCGGCCTCCCGTTTGGAGCGTGCTTGTGGCCGAGGCGTTCGGACTTGAGGGAGTTTGCCAATAGCCTCCGGCAGCTGCGGCAAACACGAGGCGGCGAATAAAACAGCTCGTGCAGCCGGATAATATGGCTGGGCATCCTCCCGCCGGCGGTTGAATTTTCCGGCGCGGCGACAAGGACGGCTGCTGAGATAAGGGAATCGTGAACCCAACACTGCCATCTTTATGGCATCGGAACGAGGCCGTGCGAGCCTCGTTGTGTCTCCGGCCACGTGAACGCAACTTGGGCCGACGGACACCAGGAATTCGTGCCGCGACGTTTCGACAGCATCCCGGCGAGACCGAGCGGGAACGACGAAATGTGTCCACAGGTCGCCGACGACGGCACCGACAGCGTCGTTTCCCTGCCCCACATGGCTATGCTAGAGGCAACGAGAATGGGCAGCGCTCGGCACTCGGGCCCGGTCAAGTTGTCGCGATGAAGACGTCGAAAGGACGGAGTGCTTTGAAGCGGATCCTGCTGCTCGTGCCGGGTGCTTATGGCGAGATCGGCGGCATCGGCCTCTATTGCCGGGACGTAGCGGAAGCACTCGCGGCCATGCCTGACGTGGATGCGGTCACGGTCGTGCCGCGCCAGGTTCAGCTGGCTCTCGAAACGCCTCCCGCGAAGGTCAGTTTCCTGGTCGACGCCGCGAAGGGCATGAAGGACTTCACGCGGATCTCGCTGAAGGAGGCGTGGAAAGGCGCGGACCTCGTCATCTGCGGCCACATCTTCATGCTGCCACTGGCCGTTGCCGTGAAAGCGATCACGCGCGCGCCGTTGGTGTTGATTGTCTACGGCATCGACGTTTGGGAGCCCTCCCGACGTCTCGCCGACCGCATGCTGTCGCGTTGCGATGCCATCTGGTCGATCAGCGAGGTGACGCGCGAGCGCATGCAGGCATGGTCACATCTATCTCAATCGCGCTTCCGCATCCTGCCCAACGCCATCCATCTCGATCGCTACGGAATGCGTCCCCCCGACGCGGGCCTCAAGCAGCGCCTCGGCCTCGCGGGCCGCAAGATCGTCATGACGCTGGCGCGCCTGCCCGGTGCCGATCGCTACAAGGGCGTCGACGAGATGCTCGAATGCCTGCCTCGGCTGCTCGAGGCCGAGCCGATGCTGACGTATGTCGTGGTCGGGGACGGGCCGGATCGTGGCAGGCTCGAGGCCAAAGCGCGCTCGATCGGCGTTGCGGAGCGGGTGGTGTTCACCGGCTACATCGACGAGCGGGAGAAGGCCGACTACTATCGGCTGGCCGACGCGTTCGTGATGCCTGGCCGCGGCGAAGGCTTCGGCTTCGTCTATCTCGAGGCGCTAGCCTGCGGCGTACCTGCGGTCGGCAGCATCATGGACGGAAGTAGGGATGCACTCAGAAACGGCTTACTCGGTGAGCTGGTCGATCCCCGGGAGCCCGAGGCCATCGTGACGGCTACGCTGCGTGCGCTCGACAAGCCAAAGGGCATCCCTGATGGCATCGAGCATTTCGCGTGGCCGGCCTTCTGTGCTCGCATTGCGGTAGCTGTGCGAGAGCTGGTCCCCCTCCAGCAGAAAGCGGCACGCGCCACTTGAGCGCCGGTCGAGCCAAGGAAGTGGCGATGCGCCGCAAGGCCCTCATTTGCGGAATTTCCGGCCAGGACGGCAGCTACCTCGCTGAGCTGCTGCTGCGCCAGGGCTATACCGTCGTCGGCACATCGCGCGACGCCCAGATGAGTTCGTTCGCGAACCTCGAGCGGCTCGGCATCCGCAGCAAGGTCGAGGTCGCTTCGATGGCGCCGAACGACTTTCGCAGCGTTCTGCAGGTGTTGGCCAAGCATTCCCCCGACGAGATCTACAATCTGGCCGGGCAGAGCTCGGTCGGCCTCTCCTTCGAGCAGCCGGTGGAGACGCTCGAGAGTATCAGCGTCGGCGTGCTCAATCTGCTGGAGGCGGTGCGGTTCCACAACAAGGCGATCCGCGTCTACAACGCCGGCTCGAGCGAGTGCTTCGGCGATACCGGCGACACGGCCGCGACCGAAAGCACGCCGTTCCGGCCGCGCAGCCCTTATGCTGTCGCCAAGGCTGCCGCGTTCTGGCAAGTCGCCAACTACCGCGAGGCCTACGGCATGTTCGCCTGCTCGGGCATCTTGTTCAACCACGAGAGCCCGCTCAGGCCCGAACGATTCGTGACCCAGAAGATCATCCGCGCCGCCGTCCGCATCAAGGCCGGCAGCAACGAACGACTGCGCCTCGGCAGTATCGGTATCTCGCGCGACTGGGGCTGGGCGCCCGAGTACGTCGACGCCATGTGGCGCATGCTGCAACGTGACAAGCCGGAGGACTTCGTCATCGCCACCGGGCAGACCCACTCGCTGCAGGCCTTCATCGAGGAAGCCTTCAAGGCGGTCGATCTCGACTGGAAGGCGCATGTGGATTTCGAATCGACGCTGGTGCGTCCGCTCGACATCGCGGTGAGCCGCGGTGCCCCTTACAAGGCCGCCGCCGAGCTTGGTTGGCGCGCTACCAAGGCCATGCCCGAGGTCGTGCGCGCCATGATCGAGGCGAGCCGGACATGACGCGGAAGCTCAAAGTTTACAGTGCCATCGAGGCCGTGCTCGGACGGCAACGCACGTGGAAGCTCGGGCGCTTCCTCTATCTCGGCGCGCGGCGCGAGCTGCACAACCATCCCGAGCACAACGGCGAGTACCGGCTGATCGGCTGGGCGCTCGATGCGCACCGGGCAAGCGGCGCGAGCGGTCCGGTCACCGTCCTCGATGTCGGCGCCAACATCGGCGAGTGGAGCGAGCGGGCGGCGCGCGAGATCGCGGCGCGGCCCGGGCTCGCGACAGGCGCTCGCCTCATCGCCTTCGAGCCGGCCGGCGCCCAGCGCGAGAGCCTGCGCCAGCGCCTTGCCGGCGCAGGCGGTGCGATCACGGTCGATGTTCGAGATAGCGCGGTCGGCGCCGCCAAGGGCCGCGTACGCTTCGCGGTCACGGGCGATAGCACCGGCACCAGCGGCATCGTCCCGGGCGGCACCTCGAACGGCGCCGCGCGCGAAGTCGAGGTCGAGGTCGTGGCCCTCGACGACCTCGGGCTCGGCGACACGCTGCTCGTCAAGGTCGACACCGAGGGCAACGATTTCAACGTGATCTGCGGCGCCCGCCGGCTGCTCGAGGAGAAGCGCATCGGCATCCTCCAGTTCGAGTACAACTGGCGCTGGATCGACTTCGGCCACACGCTCCATTCGGTCTACCGGTTCGCCGAAGGCCTCGACTACGCCATCGGCGCCCTCACCCAGGACGGCATCGAGCTGCACGGCGCCTGGCACCCCGAGCTCGACCGCTTCACCGAGACCAACTACGTCCTCGTGCGCCGCGATCTCGTGGCCCGCCTCCCCCACACACGCGTGGCCTTCGACGCGGCGAATACGCTGGTCGAGGCGCGGGCGTGAAGATCAGCGCGCGTCCGCGAGCAGCGCAGGAACGGCCATGAGCCACATCAACAGGATCATGACCGAGCAGATCGGCCAGGGCTTGGGCATCCTCGCCGGTCTGTTCGATCGGATCGTTCTCACGGGCCTGCTGTTCCGCCTCTGGGGGGCCTCGCTCTTCGAGGTTTGGTCGGTCTGCCTCGCCATCGCGGGTCTCGTCTCGCTGTTCGAGTTCGGGTTCAACCTCTACTTCAACAATCGCTTGATGGCCGAGATGGAGCAGGGCCAGGTCGAGGCTGCCCGCGATACGTACTTTGCCGCGAACGCGGTCTTTGCCGTCAGCGCGGCGCTGAGTGTGATCTTCGTCGCGGCATTCGCCTGGAAAGTGCCTCCACAGGGAGCTACCGGTTCCGATATCCTTTGGGGCGTCATCGCCCTCGCGGTCGGGAGCGCCGCAAGGCTGGCGGCATCCGGGTCCTATGCCCTCTACCGTGCCAACCGCCGATACTCCCGCTTCGCCCTGCTGATGGCGGCATCCGAGCTTACTCGCGCCGTACTCGTGATCGCCACAGTCGCGGCTGGTGGCGGGCTGCTGACCGCGTGCCTCGTGGCAGCGCTCTGTCAGGTTGTCCTGCAGTTCGGTTGGGTGATCTTGGACACCAATCGCCTGTTCCAGCCGCACAGGTTCGGGTTCGCTCGGCCGGCGCGGCGGGAGTTACCGGAGATCGCCGCGATATCAGGCGGATATTTTGCGCAGAACGTTCCGCTCATCCTGCTGTCGAGCGTCCCGGTGATCGCACTCGGACATCTCGGGCTCGACATGGGCGTGCTGGCTGGATTCGTACTGCTGCGGACGTTGTCGGGGCTTCCGAGGACCATCCTACAAGCCATCAGCATCGTGTTTGGCCAGGAGCTCGGCCGGAGGCTCGCGACGCACGACCAGGCAGGCGCGGCAAACCTGACGGGCGAGAGCGGCCGCATGCTCGGCGCCCTGAGCGGTTTGGCCGCCGGCCTCCTCATCGGGGGCGGCGACGCGATCGTGCGCTTGTGGACCGGGAGTGGTGGGGTCTATCGGCTCGATCTGCTTGTCGCCGCCATTCTGCCGATGCTCGCGATCGCGGCTTCGATTCTCGCGCACAATGTATTGGCGGCGTCCCAGGCGCCCTTCTATGCAGCCATCGGACGATGGGCGCAACTCGCGCTGTCAGCCGTCCTGGCTTTGACATTGCCGGTAGAGGACGTGTCTCTGCGCATGCTGTTGGCATTGTCGCTCGGTGAAATTCTTGGATTTGCGCCATTGGCCTACGTGGGGATGGCGCGGTTGGTCGATGCGGCGCGCTTCGGTTTTCATGTGCGGGTCGTAGCCGTGACGCTGGTGGCAACGGGATTGGCGGCCCTGACAACCCGCATCTGCCTGCAGTTCGTTGGAACAGCGCCGGTTTTCACGGCGATCGGCCTCCTGAGTGCCATCGCCCTCTGCGGCCTCGCGCTGCCCTTCCTCGGCATGAGCGCTGCCGCCCGCGAGACCGTACTCGCACGGACGCTGCGGCCGCTGGTTCGCCGGGTATTCCAGTCGTCGAAACCGGAGGGGGGTCCATGACGCGGCCAGTATCGGTTGGGATTGTCGGCGCAGGCACCATCGCGACGACGATGCACATCCCGGTCCTGCGCGCGACACCCGGCGTCACCATCGCCTGGGTCGCCGACAGCAACGAGGCGCGGGCGCGGGCCTTGGCCAAGTCGAACAAGATCGCGGCGGCCTTTGGTGGTGATCCATCGCGGCTGCCAGCGTGCGACGCCTGGCTCCTGGCGATCCCCATTCCCGGGCGCGCCGCCTATTTCGAGCGGGCCGCCGCCACCGGAATAGCTGTCATCGCGGAAAAGCCGCTCGCCAACGACGCCGTGACGCATGCGCGCCTCACCGGCCAGTTCGCGCCCTGGCAGCTCGCGGTCGGCTATCAGCGCCGCTTCTACGCGACGAGCCTCATGATGCGGGAGCTGATCGATACCGGCGTATTCGGTCGGCTCTTGCGCGTGCGGGTATCGGAGGGCGGGCGCACAACGCGCGCGGGCGATTCCGGTCAATACCAGGACGCCTCGGTTGCCGACGGGGGCGGCATCATCAAGAACCTCGGCTGCCACTCGCTCGATCTGGCACTGTGG
>JANOJW010000602.1:0-3654 GCA_031418955.1 Hyphomicrobiales bacterium
CGTAGACAAAAACGAGATGGGGCATCAAGTCGCGGCCTTCCAGTTGCGGCGCAAAGGCTTCGTCACGCGCAGTTGTACTATGAATCGCGCGCCAACGCGTGTATGGTACCGCCTCCGCAGCGGGAGGCCCGAGGGCTCGCGACTCTCATGAACCGTTTCGAACGACTGTTCGGTCTCAAGGGCGAGGCGCGCGTGCGCTTTCAGCCCGGCGACTTCCAGGTGCTCTCGCCCGGCGATTTCGTCACCTGCGCGGTGACGGGCAAGCCGATCATGCTCCCCGATCTGCGCTATTGGAGCGTCGAGCTGCAGGAGGCCTACATCAGCGCCGAGGCCTCGGTCGAGCGCTACAAGGAGCTGCGCCGGCGCAACAAGCATCGCTGAGACTACCCGCCACTTTAGCGCCGTGCCAACGCAGTCTCCAGCAAGGCCGCCAGCCGCAATGCCTGGCGCTGATCGAACTCCACGCTAATTGCGAGCGTACGGGATGCCGATTGCAACTCCCCCAGCACCCCGCGCGCGCGATGCAGACGGATCAGGTCCTTTTCCGTCGTGACGAGACGGGCGTCGTGTTGCTTGGCGAGCGCCAGCAGTTGGCCCGCATCCCGCTGCGTGAAGGCGTGATGATCGGGAAAGGCCCGACGCCCGACGATGGTCCCGCCGAGCGAGGCGAGCAGGCCAAAGAACCGCTTCGGCGCGCCGATGCCGCAGTAGGCCACCAGCGGCCGCTCGGTCAGCCAGTCGACAGGCGGCACCGGGCGCACTCCGGCGGACAGCACCGGCCCGGTGAAATTGGACCGCAGCCACGCCGCGATCTCCCCCTCGCTCCCGTCCGCGCCGCCATTCACCACGATCACTTCGGCGAGCGGCAACTGCATGTCGAGTGGCGCGCGCAGCGGCCCGGCGGGCAACACGCGGCCGTTGCCGAAGCCGCGCTGGCCGTCGACCACCGCGATCGTCAGCGACTTGGCGAGCGCCGGGTTCTGCAGCCCGTCGTCCATCACGATCACATCGGGCGCGGGCTCGATGGCCAGCGTTTCGATGAAGCGCGCGCCGGCCGCCCGGTCTCTGGCGATCACCGTCGGGCCCCGCCGCGCGAGCAACAGCGGCTCGTCGCCGGTTTGCCGCGCAATGTCATGCTCGAGGTCGACGAGATGCGGCCCTGCAATGCGCCCGCCGTAGCCGCGCGTCAGGCAAACCGGCACCCGCCCGAGACGCTGCAGGTGCGCGACGATATGCAAGGCGAGCGGCGTCTTACCCGTGCCGCCAGCCGTGAAGTTGCCGACGCAGATCACCGGGAGACGCGCTCGGTAGGGCGTCGTTCGCGCCAGCCGGCGAGCGGCCAGATGGCCGACCAACGCGCCCACCGGCGCCAGGGCCCGGGCCTGCCATGCGTCGGCGGCACCGTACCACCAGCCGGGCTCGTCAAACCGCACGGGCCGCACCCCGGTGCCCGATCGAGGCGGGCAGCAGCGGCAGCAGGACCGCAATCGTCCGGTCGAGAGCACCGCCAAGCGCCGCGAGCGCCGCCTCGCCCCTGGCCCGCCTGTCGGCCAGCAGGGCCGTATCGCTCAGCAGGCGGCGCACCTCGCCGGCAAGCTCGTCAGCCGTGCGGATCTCGACCGCGCCACCCGAGGCGAGCAGCGCTCCCATCACGTCGGGAAAATTGCTCCACGACGGGCCGGTGATCACGGCCGCGCCGAGGCGCACCGCCTCAACCGCATTCTGCCCCCCATGCTCGATCAGCGAGCCGCCGATGAAAGCGACGGGCGCCGTGGCGTAAAGCGTGCCGAGCTCGCCGATGGTGTCGGCGATATAGATGTCCGTCGACGGCCCCGGCAGCTCGCCGAGCGAGCGCCGCGCGACGGTCAAGCCCTCCATCCGCATGGCGTCAGCGAGGCCTGGACCCCGCTCGGGATGGCGCGGCGCGATGATCGTGCAGAAGCCATCCAGATGCCGGCGCAACTCGCGATGCGCCGCCGCGATCACCAGTTCCTCGCCCGCATGGGTGCTGGCGGCGACGAAGCGCGGGCGCCGGCCAAGTGCTGCATCGAGTGCTGCGTGCGCGGCGGCGTCGACCGGCAGCGGCGGCGCGTCGATTTTGACGTTACCAACTGCGGTCGCCTCGGCAGCGCCGAGGGTTCGAAACCGCTCGGCAAGCTCACGGGTCTGCGCGATCACGGCCGTAAAGCAGGAAAACAAGGCCACAGCGAGCGGCAGCCGACGCCGCCAGCGCGCGAACGAGCGGTCCGACATCCGCGCATTGACAAGCGTCAGGGGAATGCCCCGCGCATGCACGGTGGTGACGAGGTTGGGCCAGATCTCCTGCTCCGTCAGCACGACGAGCGATGGCCGCCAGTGATCGAGAAAGCGAGCGACGAAGCCCGGCGCGTCGAGCGGGACATACTGATGCATGACGCCGTCGGGCCGGCGCTGTGCGACGAAGCGGGCCGAAGTGACCGTCCCCGTCGTCAGCAGCACCGCGACGTCGGGCCGCGCTGCGCGCAGCTGCGCAATCACCGGCAGCACCGCGTTGGCCTCGCCGACACTGGCGGCATGCACCCAGGCGAGGGCGCCAGCTGGACGCGGCATCGAGGCGACGCCGAAACGTTCGCCGCGCCGTGCGTGATCTTCCTTCCCCCGCCGCTCCCGATACCCGAGGATCAGCGGCGCAGCCGGCGCCGCCATCCGCGTCAGGGCGCGATAGGCAGCGAGCGCCAGCGGCGGCCGGCGCGTGGGCACCGCGCGTGGTCGTCCGGGCATGTCGGGCGGCTCGATGGGCTTATCCATGACTTCCGGCGCCAGCGTCGAAAAGCTAAGGCGGATTGACGCGAGCGATGGCGCACAAGAGTTGACCCCGCGCTTCTATAGGGGATATGAACGCGGCGCAAAGTGCGACATCCCGTTTTCGCGCGAAGAGTCGTGGATGAGATGTGCCACGGCAGCGGACAATCGGCAGCCGGTCTGGCCGCCTATCGGGTGGAATTCGTAACGCCGGCATGCAGAAGATCGCCAAAGACCAGCGTCGGGCGCTGCGCCGCAAGCTGCGGGGCATTCGCCAGGGCGTGGTCGATGCGTCGCCGGCCTGGCTCAGACGCACCGCCGGTCCCGTCATGCTGTATGCCGACATGCTGCTCGTCGATCACGGTGTGTTCCGGCTGTTCTATCTGAACCGGCACCCGCTCGGCACCCGCGCCTGGCGCTCCGCTCAGCCAGCGCCCCACCAGCTCGCCCGGATCGCCGCGCTCGGCGTCAAGACCGTGATCAACTTGCGCGGCGCCCGCGTCTGCGGCAGCTACTGGCTCGAGCAGTCGGCCTGCGCGCGGCACGGGATGAAACTCGTCGACTACCAGGTGCGATCGCGCGCCGCGCCCTCGAGGGAGGAATTGCTCGGCGCGCGGGACGTGCTGGCCTCGGTCGAGTATCCGATCCTGCTGCACTGCAAGTCGGGCGCCGACCGTGCCGGCCTGATGAGCGCCATGTACATGATCGTGCGTGAAGGCGTGTCTGTCGCAGAGGCCAAACAGCAGCTCGCGCTTCGCTTTGGCCACATCCGCCAGTCCGACACCGGCATCCTCGATTACTTCTTCGAGCGCTATCTCGCGGACAATGCCCGGTCGCCGATGGCGTTCTTCGAGTGGGTCGAGCGCGTCTACG
>JANOJW010000603.1:0-22404 GCA_031418955.1 Hyphomicrobiales bacterium
CGTGATGTCGTCGTCGTTCTCCAACCAGACGCTGGCGCAGATTGAGCTGTGGCGCGAGAAGGACACCGGCAAGTACAAGAAGCAGGTCTACGTGCTGCCCAAGCATCTCGACGAGAAGGTCGCGGCATTGCACTTGGCGAAACTCGGCGCCAAGCTGACCAAGATGACCAAGGAGCAGGCCGACTACATCGGCGTGCCGCTGGCTGGTCCGTTCAAGCCGGAGCAGTATCGGTATTGAGGTGATTGCCGCATCGCTGGCATGATCGTGCCGCCGGTTCCAAGAGGAGCCGGCGGTGTGTTATGATACGAGGAGACAAGTAGCCGGAGGCAGATATGTCGTGTGAGCATCGAATACTCCACTGCTGTTCGAGCCATTCACTCCCAGGTGTTCTCCGTAATCGGACACGAGACGGAGTTGCCATAGGGGAGCCTGACGAGTGTTGGGAGAATACAGTCTATTGGTTCGAGATGCGGCAGGTCGACTTACGAGGCTGATGGCACAACTGTTCGAACCTTCATGATGGAACCTGACAAAGTGCTCGGCGATGCCCCAACGATTACCGACGGACGGATAGGAATGCGAGAGTCAGATCTCGAATCAAGGCTCAATTCGATGCAAGCTGCACTGAAGAAACCGGTGCTCGACCAAGAGGGCAAGCCCTTGGGCGACTATCGAGCATTGCGTCAAGAATTTGTAGTGGCCAATCACCTCCGCTTGAAATGAAGTGCCATCGATTCAGCCCAGCAGCGACAATGGACCTGCGCCCATGCCCGCCGACACCATCATCCCCAGCGGCCTTGACCGCATCACAATCATCCCTGGCTTGTGCAATGGCAAGCCGACGATCCGCGGTCTGCGTATAACCGTCGAGACTGTTCTCGGCTTTCTCGCGGCCGGCGACAGCGCAGCAGAGATATTGGACGAGTATCCAATGCTTGAGCCGGATGATATCTTGGCCTGCCTAACCTTTGCGAGCCGTAGCGCCGCACGGCGCTATGCCGTCGACGCGGCCACCTGATGGCCCGGTTCATCATCGATGTGAACCTGCCGCGCCGCTTCCATCTCTGGGCGACCGCTGACTTCGTCTTCGCCAAGGATTTCGATCAATCCTGGCCCGACGACGCGATCTGGGACCACGCACTCGCGAACGATCTCGTCATCGTCACGGTCGATACGGACTTCTTCGACCGGGCACTTGTCGGAACCATGTGCCCAAAGATCATCCACTTCAAGCTCTACAATCTCAGCCTTAAAGACTGGCATCCACTCGTCACGCGCGTTTGGCCGAAAATCGTGACACTGATCGATATGCACCGGATGGTCATCGTCTATCGAGATCGTATCGACGCTCTAACGTAGTCACGCCACCGCCTCCAAGCCCTTCTTTTTCACCACGGCGAGCAGCTTCAGGGCCATCCGGCTCGGCTTCTTGTCGCCGGTCTCCCACTTCGAGATGAGCCCGGTGGTGACGCCGAGGTGGGCGGCGAACACGGCCTGGCTGACGCCGGCGTCGACGCGAATGCGTTTGATCTCCTTCGGCGACAGCTTCTCGGGCTTCGTGAGGCACGACAGGTCGAACTCGCGCATCGTCGCCTGGTCGATCGCGCCGACTTCGAAGGCATCTGTCATCATGCGATGAACGGCTCGGCTGATCTCGCTCTTGTAGCGCTTAGGCATCGCACTCGATCTCCAGCCAACGTCGATCGGCAAGGTGCTCACGAATGTCAGCTTCGCTGAAATTCAGGACGACACGCGCGGCGGCCTTCAGCTTTTCCAGGTCGTCGGCGTCGATACTGTCCTGGTCCGACTTCGCGAAGCCCAGCATGAAAACCGACCTCTCTGCGCTCCGGTACGCGATCAAAGTCCGGTAGCCGCCCGAGCGACCTTGGCCTCGCCGCGGCACTCGCTGCTTGATGACGCCGCCGCCGAGATCGGCGTCGATCTGGCCGCGGTTGGCGCGGGCGATGGCGATGCACAATGCCTCGTCGGCGATGCGTTCCTTGCGGGCGAAGCGTGCGAAGTCCTTTGTCTTGAAGACCCGCATGCGCCCCGCTCCTCGATCGCAATGTATCACCAGGTGATACAATTTCAAGTTCGGGATACTCATTCGGGGGACCAATCCCGCGCTTGCCCCGCGCTTGACGGATCGCGCGCCTGCCCGCACCGTGGCGTGAAACGAGCAACGGGAGCGATGTGATGGCGACGGAGACGAACGATCTGCTGGTGCGGCGCGAGGGGGGCGTCCTGATCCTGACGTTCAACCGGCCCGAGCATCGCAATGCGCTGACTGTCGGGATGCAGGCGCGGCTGGGCGACGAATTGGCCGCAGCCGAGCTGGACGACGAGATCGGTTGCATCCTGCTGACCGGAGCGGGCGGCGCGTTCTGCGCGGGCGGCGACGTCAAGAACATGGCGCGCGTCAACGCGTCGGGCGCCCCGATCAATCAGATCCAGCGCATGGAAATGCAGCGCCAGGCCCACCGCCGCACGCCCTACCGCCTGTTCGAGATGCCGAAGCCGACCATCGCGGCGTTGCCGGGTGCGGCCGCCGGCGCCGGCCTGTCGATTGCGCTCGCCTGCGATTTACGGATCGCCGCCGACACCGCCGTGATGTCGACGGCGTTCGTCAAGGTTGGCCTCTCGGGCGACTACGGCGGCACGTATTTCCTGACCCAACTCGTCGGTCCCGCCAAGGCGCGCGAGCTGTATCTGCTCGGCGACCGCATCGACATGACCGAGGCCAAGCAGCTCGGTCTCGTCAACTGGGTGGTGCCGGCGTCGCTGCTCGAGGGGAAGGCGATGGAGCTTGCCCAGCGCCTTGCCGGGGGCCCGCGGCTCGCGCATCGCTACATCAAAGACAACCTCAATCGCGCGCTGAAGATGCCGCTCGCCGACTGCCTCGACATGGAGAGCCAGAACCTGATGCTGCTGCGCGAGACCGAGGATCACAAAGAGGCCGCTCGCGCCTTCGCCGAGAAGCGCGCCCCGTAGTTCAAGGGACGCTAGGCGATGGTGATGCAACCAATTGCCCAGCTCGTGGCCAACCTCGCGAGCGGCGTCACCACCAGCCGCAAGCTCGTCGAGGCGGCCATCGCCCGCATCGAGGACACGGCCGGCGAGGGAGCCCGTGCCTTCATCCGCTTCGATCCAGCGCCGGCGCGGGCCGCCGCCGACGCCATGGATGCACTGCGCAAGGTTGGTCACGCACCGGGCCCGCTCGCCGGCATCCCTGTCGCCATCAAGGATCTCGCCGACGTCCAGGGGCAACTGACCACGGCCGGCTCGGTCGCGCTTGCCGACGCCGCCCCCGCGCGTGCCGATGCGCCGGTGGTTGCGCGGCTGCGGGCGGCAGGACTGATCCCGATCGGGCGCACCAACATGACCGAGTTCGCCTACTCGGGCCTCGGCCTCAACCCGCACTACGGCACGCCGTCCTCGCCGTGGGACCGTGCCTCCAAGCGCGTGCCGGGCGGCTCCTCGTCGGGTTCGGGCGTCGCTGTGGCCGACGGTATGGCTGCGGGGGCGCTCGGCACCGACACCGGCGGCTCGTGCCGCATCCCGGCCGCGTTCAACGGCGTCGCCGGCTATAAGCCGACGGCCCGGCGCGTGCCGACCGATGGCGTCGTGCCGCTCTCGATGAGCCTCGACTCGATCGGGCCGCTGGCGCCGACGGTCGGCTGCTGCCGCATCCTCGATGCCGTGATGGCGGGTGAGGACGCGAGCGGCGCGCCGGCCATGCAACTGTCGGGCGCGCGCCTGTTCGTGCCCGAGACGACGGTGCTCGACGGGCTCGACAGCCATGTCGCAGCCGACTTCGACCGGACGCTGTCTGTGCTCTCCAAGGCCGGCGCCCGCATCATGCGCGGCCGCTTCGAGCCGTTCGAGCGGATCCCCGCGCTCGTGCGCAAGGGCGGGCTGTCGGCGGCCGAGAGCTACGCCTGGCATCGCGAGCTGCTGGCCAGGCAGGGCAACCGCTACGATCCGCGCGTCCGCGCACGCATCATGATGGGCGAGACGCAATCCGCGGCCGAGTACATCGACCTGTTGACGCGCCGCCGCGAGGCGATTGCGGCTCATGAGCAGGCACTGGCTGGGTACGACGCCATCCTGTCGCCGACCGTGCCGGTGGTGGCGCCACGCATTGCCGCGTGCGAGCCCGACGCTGAGTACGGCCGTATCAACCTGCTGGTGCTGCGCAACACGCTGATGATCAACGTCGTCGACGGCTGCTCCATCGCGCTGCCCATGCACGCGGCGGGCGCACCGCCGACGAGCTTGATGATCTCGGGCCCGGCGATGGCCGACCGGCGCATCCTCGCGCTCGCCGCCGCGGTCGAGGACGCGCTCGCCCTTCGAACAGCCTGAACTCAGCCGGTGCGGTTCACCCAGAACAGGGCGACGAGCGTGGCGATCGCCGAGAGCCAGATCACGATGGCCGCTATCCGGCTCGCCGATGATGCGGGGGGCGGGTGGCCGTGGCCGTGGCCGTGCAAGCCGGCGGCTTTGGCTCGCTTGGCGTTGATGGCCATTTCGGCGGCGGCATGTTCGGCGGGTGTCATGAACGAGGGCCTCCTGTGTTTGGGGCCTTGAAGCTACTGCCCGGCCGTGGCCTCGTAAAGGCGACCCGGGAGCCAGCGGCTGGCGGCGAGGCATCGCAGGGAGGGAGTGACATGGCTTCGGCGCTCGATGGACTGGTGGTGCTGGATATCGGCACAGGAGCAGCCGCGGCGCTGGCGACGATGTTCCTGTCCGACCACGGGGCGCGGGTCGTGCGAGTCGTGGCGCCGGGCACGGCTGTGTTGCGCGAGGGCGGGCACGTCGTCTGGGACCGCGGCAAGGAGTGCGTCAGGCTCGATCTCGACGCGGCGGCGGCGTCGTTTGCCGCTGGATCTACAAGTGGATCTGCAACTCAAGGATCGCCTTCAGCCGTCTGGCGCCGCCTCGTCGCGGGCGCCGACATCGTCCTTGATGATCTGCCGCCGTCGTCGCCCCTGCAGGCGCTTGTCGCACCGGAATTCCTGCGCCGTACCAATCCGCGTCTCGTCGCCTGCTCGATCACGGCCTACGGCAAACGTGGCCCGCTCAAGGACGAGCCGGCGATCGACGATCTGGTGCTGGCGCGCAACGGCGTGCTGTCGGGCATGCCGGGCTTCCGGCCGCCGCCCGTACATGTCGTGCATCCGCTGCCGAGCGTCGGGGCGGCGCTGTTTGCGTGTATCGGCATCGCCGCCGCGCTCTTTGCGCGCGAGAAAACTGGTCGCGGCCGCTTCGTCGAGACCTCGCTGATGGCGGGTGCGCTGCTCTATCACCCGAAGGTCGTTGGCGAGAAGCTGAAGCGGCATGTGTTCCAGACGCACCCCTCGGGCAGCGCGCCGTTCTACAGCATCTACGTCTGCAGCGACGGCCGTTATGTGCAACTGGGCTGCGTGCACGTCGGGTTCATCCGGATCGCCGCCAACCTGATGGGAATCGGCGCGATGATCGACGAGCCGCGGTTCGACCGGGGCCGTGGCGGGCAGACGCCGGCCGACGAGATGGAACTGCGGGCAGCCGTCGCCCGGGTGATGGCGACGCGCACTGCCGTCGCGTGGTCGAAGGCCTTCGAGGAGGCCGACGTCCCCTATGCGCCGGCGCGCCGCACAGAGGAAGGCCTCGACGACCCTCAGGTCAAGCACAACGGCATGGTCGCTGTGCTCGAGGATCCAGTGCTCGGACCGGTCATTCAAATGGGCGTGCCTGTGGCGATGAGTGGCACGCCGGGCAGCATCCGGGGTCCGCGAGCGGCGAAATCCAAGGACGCGGCGATGCTGGCCGACGATTGGCCCGCGTCGCGCGGTGTGGCGCCGGCAGTTGGTTCAGGCGATGAGCCGCCGCCGCTCGACGGGATTCGCATCCTGGAGATCACCAACCTGATCGCGGGGCCGATGGCGGGCCGCATCCTAGCCGATCTCGGCGCCGACGTGCTGAAGCTGGAGCCGCCGGAGGGCGACATGGCGCGGCCGATCGGGCGAACCTATTTCTATCATGTGAACTTCAACAAGCGCTCGGTGTGCATCGACGCGCGCGCCGAGGGCGGCAAGCAGGCGATCCAGCGGATCGCTGCCTCGGCCGACGCGCTGCTCGCCAATCTGCGGCCGCAGGCGACGGCGCGGATGGGGATCAGCCCCGCGCTCAATCCGCGCCTCATCGAGGCGCATCTCACCGGCTATGGCCCGACGGGGCCTTATTCGGCGCGTCCCGGCATCGATCCGCTGGCGCAGGCCTACATGGGGCTCTCGCGCGCGCAAGGTGGCCCTGAGAACCCGCCCGTGTTCCCGGCCCAGCTTGCCCCGACCGACTACACCAACGGCGCGATGGGGGCGTTCGGCATCATTCTCGCGCTCTATCACCGCGAGCGCACCGGCGTGGCCCAACGCGTCGACTGCAATCTGCTGTCGGGGGGCATCATGCTGACCTCGGAGTGGTTCACGGCCTATCGGGGTCGAACTGAGCGCCCGCTCGCAGACAAGCAGCAGATGGGGCTCGGGCCTTATCATCGCCTCTACAAGCTCGCAGACGGCTGGATCTACGTCGTCGCGCGGACTGACGTCGAGCGCGAGGCGCTATGCGGTACCGTCGGCGTCGCCATGCCGGGAGCCTCGAGCGAGGGCGACGCGCGCCATCCCAACGAGACGCCGTTTGCGCGCGCTCTTTCGGCCGCGCTCGGGTTGCGCCGGGTGGGTGACATCATCGCCCCGCTGAAATCTGCCGGCGTGCCAGTGACCGAGGTCGTCTCGGGCGACAGCGAGGTATTCCTCGACGACTTGCACTCGCAGGCAAACGACATGGTGGTGGAGCGCAACCATCCGACGGGGGGACGCTTGCGGGCGAGTTGGGGCTTCGTTCAGTTCCAAGGTACGCGGACGTCGGCGGGGCGGCCGACGCCGCTGCTCGGCCAGCACACGGCGGAGGTCTTGCGGGGCCTTGGATATGCAGAAGAGGCGCTCGCGCGGCTCGCGTCTGCGGCAAAACTCTGACGAGCGCGATCCGCTTTCGATGGATCGCGGACGGAGCCCTCGATATCTTCGCGCGATGATTCGGCGTCTGGCATCGAAGGTGACGCGCATGCGCTCCATTATGCTGCTGGTGGTCTTGGGGTTCGCGTCGGCAGTGCCGTTCGCGGCCCTCGCCGAGCGTCCGACGAAAGAGGGGCGCCTCGCGCAAGCTCCCGCGCCACAGCCACAGCCACAGCCGGCCCCGTCGCCGGCATTGCCGCGCTCATTGCTGGCGCCGTCCGAGCAACCCGCGCCGCCAGTGCAGCCCGCACCACAATTGCCGCCAGGGCCCGGAGGACCCGTCGCGCCGCCGGAGGTTCTGCCGCCGCTCCCGCAAGCGGGCCCCGCCCCAACGCCGCCAGCAGTCCCGCGTCCGCCAGCGCCGCCGCAACAGGCGGCGCCCGGCCAGCCTGTGCCAGCGCCGCCGACGCCTGCTCCGCGCGCGCCGCCATCGCCGCCCGCGCCTCAGGCGCCACCCGTCACACCGCCGCCGCGTCAGGCGCAGCCGACACCTGCCCCGGTCCTCCCCGCCCCAGTTCCGCCTCCACAGGCGCAGCAGCCGACGCCACGGGGGCCACAGGCCCAGCCGCCGCAATCGCCGCCACCCCGACAGGCCCAGCCGTCTCCCGCACCAGGGCAGCCGCCGGTTCGCGCACCGCAGCCGCCAGCTGCACCATCGCCGCCGGTCGCGCAGGCACCCGCGCCCGCGCCCTCCCCACCGATCCCGATGCCGGGACCACCCGGTCCCCTCGTGCTGCCGCCGATCGCCGCGCCGGCTCCCGCGCCGGTACCTCCGGCCGCGCCCGCGACGCCTGTGGCGCCCGGAACGCCGGGTGCCGCCGAGATGGCGCAATGTACGGCGGCGCCCAGCGACGTGTCGCTTCGCGCGTGCACGCAGGTGATCGACAACCGGCGGGTCGCGCGCGACGTGCTGGTGATGGCCTATACCAATCGCGGCGCCGCACATCTGGTGCGCAACGACGTCGATCGTGCGCTCGCCGACCTCAACGAGGCGATCCGGCTCGACCCGCGCAACTTCTCAGGCCTCGGGCTCAGGGCGCGCACATTCGCCCGCCGCAACGACTTCGAGCGCGCCGTCGCCGACATTTCCCTCGTCATCGCCCAGCAGCCCGACAACGCGCAGGCGCTGCGCGAGCGCGGCACCTATCACGTTCGTCGCAACGATCTCGAGGCCGCCTTAGCCGACTTCAATGCTGCGATCACGCGCAGTCCCCAGGACGCCGTGGTCCTGCTGGCCCGCGCGCAACTCCACGTGCAGCGGCGCCAGGACGCCCTCGCGCTACCCGATCTCGACGCCGTGCTGCGGCTGGAGCCGGGCAATCTCTCGGCGCTGACCGAGCGCATCAATCTGCGCCTGCGCCAGAACGACCGCACGGCCGCCCTGGCCGACCTCGGAACGGCGATCGGCCTCGCGCCGCGCAATCTGCCGTTCCTGCTCGCGCGTATCCGTCTCAATCTCGAGGCCAACCAGCTACAGCAGGCGCTGCCCGACCTCGACCGGGCGATCGGCCTCGACCGCAACAACGTCGATCTCGTGATGGCGCGCGCGCTCGTTCACTGGCGGTTGGGCGACGCCCCACGCACGATCGCCGACCTCAACATCGTCATCCAGCGCAATCCCCGCAACGCGGAAGCCTTCCGCATCCGCGGCCTCGCGCACGCCCGCCGCAGTGACGACATTCGCACCATCGCCGATCTCAATCAGGCGGTGGCGCTCAATCTGCGCACAGCCGAGATCCTGACCGTGCGCGGCGAGGCGCACGCGCGGCGCAACCAGAACCCGATGGCGATCGCCGATTTCCGCGCCGCACTCCAGCTCGATGCGAACCACCAGCCCGCCCGCGACGGCCTGCGCCGCCTCGGCCAGAACAACTGAAGCCGCGGCGATATCCAGCCCGTCAATTTCTCCGCTGAAGGTGTGCGACCCGCATCGCTGCAGGTTGGCGGCTCGAGCAGCAGATTTTGCCGCGTGCTCCATGACTGCCGCCGATGCGCATGGTATGACGTGCTCGCTGCCGGATGAGGAACGCCCGCCTTGTGAACAAGGAGGTCTCCCTGTTGCGCCTTCGGTTTTGATGGGCGCGGCCACCGTCTGGCGCTTCGACGCGATGGCAGGGTGCCGTCAACACCATCGTCCTCGGGACGAGCCTGAAAAGCCCGAGGATCGCAATCGTCAGGTCATTGCGTCTGGTTACGACAGGATCATGCCGGCGCCGAGCATGTTGGCGACGGTCAGGCCGTGCACGTCCTCGAGCATCGCCACGTCCGAGAAGGAATTGCCGATCTTCACCGACACCATGGTGCCCTCGGCCGTGTCGGTGCTGCGCACCAGCGCCCCCACATTGCCGCCTTTCAGGATATCGCGCAGATCGAGCGTGTCGCCAGCCGTAAAGTCGGTGATACGGTCGACGCCGCCCAAGTCCTTCTTGAAGTAGACGAACGTGTCGTCGCCCGCGCCGCCCGACAGCACGTCGGCGCCGCCGAGCGCGCGGATCGTGTCGTTGCCGGCGCCCGCCTCGAAGATGTCGGCGTGGCTCGAGCCCTTGTAATTGTCGGCGAACGACGAGCCGATGACATGCTCGATGCCCGAGAACGTGTCGGCGCCCATGCCGGCCGCGGACTTCTTGGAAACGTCGATCGTCATGACGCCGGTCGCGCCCGAGAAGTCGAGCGTGTCGAAGCCCGAGCCGCCCGCGTACACGTCGTCGCCTGCGCCCGCGATCAGCCTATCGTCGCCCGACGAGCCGTTGGCGATGTCGTGGCCGCCGCCGTCGACCAGCACGTCGTTGCCGCTGTTGCCATTGAGCGTGTCGTTGCCGTCGCCGCCCTCGAGGCGGTCGGCGCCCTTGCCGCCATGCAGCGTGTCGTTGCCGGCGTCACCGAACAGCTGGTCGTCGCCGGAATTTCCGTAGACGAGGTCGTTACCGTCGCCGCCATGGATGACGTCGTTGTCGGCCGCCGTCGTGACGTGCGGCGAGCCGGGTGAGCCCGACGACGGTGCGCCGCCGAAGATCACGTCGTCGCCAAAGCCGCCGTTGATGGTGTCGTTGCCCGAGCCACCGGAGATGACGTTGTTGTCCTCGCCGACCTGGATCTGGATGATGGCTGAGACGGTTGCGGCCTCGCCGCTCGCTTCCGTGGCGGTCGCCGCGACGGTCACGCCGAAGCTCGAGGTCACCGTGGCGGTCAGCATCAAGCCGGCGAGATTAGCTGCGCCCAGCGTCCAGCTGCCGTCGCCGTTGTCGTGGCCAGCCGACAGCGTGGCGCCGCCGGGAAGACCCGAGATGCGAACGGTGAGGGCTTCAGAGCCGTCGAGGTCGGCCAGCGCCGAGGCGATATCGAGGGGCACCGTGATGCTGGCGCCGGCGTTGCCGTCGAGCTGGTCGTCACCTTGGCCGCCCGAGATGGTGTCGTTGCCAGTGGCGCCGGCCAGGGCGTCGTTGGTCGGGAGACCTGCGATCACCTGGGCCAGCGGCACGATTACCGGCGAGATGACCGCCAGCGTCGGCGCGTCGGCAGATGCTGCGACCGTCACGTCGACCCGTTGCAGGGCGGCGCCGCCTTGGCCGTCGGAGACGCGCACGAGGAACTGGTCGGCGCCGGAGTAGTCGGCAGCCGGCGTGTAGGTGTAGGCGCCGGTTGCCGCATCGAGCACGAGCGTGCCGTGGGCTGGACCCTGCTGCGCCGTGAACGCGAGCGTATCGCCGTCCGTGTCCTCGGCGACGATCTGGCCGGACACGGCACGATCCTCGGTGGCCGCAAGCTCGGCGGTGGCGGCTGTGGTCGGCGTCGCGTTCAACAGGTCGGCGAGCGCTACCGCGGCGCCATCGAGCTCATAGGACACGGTCTCGAACGTCGAGAGCGTCATGCCGAGCGCGGGCAGCACGATGGCGGGGCCGGTCGCCTGCGCGGCAAGCGCCGTCACGCTACCAGCCGTCGCGTGCTGATGGCTGAGCCACTGGTCGAGCGTGGCGAGATCGGCGCGCACGGCCGGCGTCAGGTCGGCGGTTGCAAGCTTGATCACGATCTTGTCGATGCCGGCGCCGCCGTTCATCGTGTCGACGCCCTCGCCGAGGCGATGGATCAGCGTGTCGTTGCCGGTGCCGCCGTGCAGCGTGTCGTTGTCGGCGCCGCCGTCCATGATGTCGTTGCCGGCGTCGCCGTACATGGTGTCGGTGCCGGCCTCGCCGTGGATGGCGTCGTCGTTGCCGCCGCCGAAGAAGCCGTCGTTGCCAGCCCCGCCCCACAGCGTGTCGTTACCAGCGTCTCCCGTCAGCGTGTCGTTGCCGTCCTCGCCATGAATGACGTCGTTACCGGCATTGCCATTGAGACGATCCGCTCCCGCCCCACCGGACATAGTGTCGGCGTCGGTCGTGCCGACCGTGACGTCGTTGCCTGCTGTGCCGATGAACGTCGCCATACGCCTGCTCCCACCCGATCCAGGACTGGATCCGTAGTGGACGAACGATGCCAGGGAATTCCTAAGGGCGGCTCTTGCGGGACGATACAATTTGAGGCGATTTGGCCGGGCAGCCTGACCGCATCAGAACCCGGAGACGCCCCATGAAATCGACCCTCATTCCAGGCGTTGCCGCCTCGCACGAGTTTGTGGTCGGTCAGGCGAACACCGTGCCGCACCTGGCCATGGACCGTTCCACCTTCGACGACATCCCAGAGGTGCTGGCGACCGCTTACATGGTGGTCATGATGGAGGGCGCGGCGACCAAGGCGCTCAAGCCCCATCTCGACGCCAACGAGGGATCGCTCGGGATCGCGGTAAACGTCACACATCTGGCGGCCACGCTGCCGGGCCAGACGGTCACCGCAACCGCGGAGATCATCGCGGTCGAGGGTCGCAAGGTGATGTTCAAGGTCACCGCCCACGATGGCGTCGATTCGATCGGCGAGGGCACGCACACCCGCGCGGTTTTGCCGTGGGACCGCTTCAAGGCCGGCGTCGCTCAGAAGGCTGCCAAAGTCCAGCATTGAGCGCGGGCTCGTGTCACGCCAGCGTGGCGGTCCGATAGAGCGTGACGCGTTGCCCGCCGTTGGAGACGGGCTCGGCCGTCGATTGGAACGGCAGTCCCGTCGCATCGGCAAGCGCTCGCTCGGTGGTGATCAGGCCGACGCGCCAGCCGCCAAAGCCAGTGACGAGCACTTGGCCCAGTGATTTGTAGAGACTGGCGAGCTTGGACTTGTCGCCGATCCGCGATCCGTACGGTGGATTGACGATGACGAGACCCGGCGGACCGGGAGGCGCGGTCAGTTCGCGAATTTCGAGCGGCTGAAACTCCGTGTATGCGGCGACGCCCGCCCGCTCGGCGTTGGCGCGGCTCATGCGAATAGCGCCACCATCCCGGTCCGAGCCGTAGAAGCGGACATCGGGGACGTGCGCGCCGCCGCGGTCGCGGATTTTCAGCCAGGAGCTTTGCTTGAACGTGGCGAGCTGCTCGAACGCGAAGCGTCGCGTGCGTCCGGGTTTCAACCCGGCGGCGATCTCGGCAGCCTCGATGATGAAGGTTCCCGATCCGCACATCGGATCGAGCACGGGTTCGCGGCCGTCCCAGCTGCACTTGCGCAGGAACATGGCGGCGAGCGTTTCGCGCATCGGCGCCTTGGTGATCTCCTCCTTATGGCCGCGCTTGTGCAGGGGCTCGCCCGAGGTGTCGATCCCGAGCGTGCAGACGTCGTTGTCGATGCGGGCCATGATGCGCACCTCCGCATCCGGCGCCAACGGCGCAGGCAGGGAGCCCTGGATCGCCTTGGCGATCCGCTCCTCGGCAGCGCCCGAGTGATAGATCCGCGATTGCCGGCAGGTCGCATCCACATGGAACGGCACGTCGGGACGCAACACGTTTCTCCATGCCACGGCCTTGGCGCGTGTTTCGAGGTCCTCCATCCGGGGCACGCGGAAGTTCGCGATCCGCGCGATCACCCGGCTCGCGCCACGCAGCTCCAGATTGGCCCGCCAGGCTTCGGGCCAGGTGCCCTTGATGGTGACGCCGCCCGGCACCACCCGAACCTTGGCGAAGCCGCGGTCCCTCGCCTCCGCGCCGAGCGTCGCCTCGTGGCCCGGCGTCGCCACCAGGAAGATCTCGAATGCAGCTGTTGTCATTGGCGGGTGATACAGGCAATCGCGGCGGCTGGGCAGGTGGTCTGATGCAGACTAGGCCGGCCCCGGTCACCGGCCGGTGGTTTCGGGCAAGCGGTCGCAGATGAACCAATGATGTCACACCGTCAGGCCCGCTTGTACGTGGACGCCTTGATCTGCCAGCCCGAGTCTCTATATTGCATCGCAGCATTCATTGCTGCAACGCACAAGGATACAGTCATGCCCGGCCTTGCCAACTCGCTCTCCAGGCTGCGCAAGCTGCGCGATCAGTTCGAGAAGCGGCTCACGGATGGGTCGGGAGACTCCAATTGGAACCAGTCCGCGCGACCGAGCCGGCTGCGTGAGATCACGAATTTCGGAAGCAACCCCGGTAGTTTACGGATGCATGTCTACGTCCCTGGCGGTGGCGGCGCAAAGCTCCCGATGGTGGTGGCGCTGCATGGCTGCACCCAGACCGCGGAATTGTATGACCAGGGCACGGGCTGGTCCGATCTGGCTGATCGCCTTGGTTTCATCGTCGTTTTCCCTGAGCAGCAGGCGGCGAACAATCCGAAGACCTGCTTTTCTTGGTATTTGCCGGCAGACACGGCGCGCGATAGCGGCGAGGCCCTGTCCATCCGCCAGATGGTTGCAACGGCAATCGGCTCATTCAACGCCGACCCCAGCCGGGTGTTCGTGACCGGCCTTTCTGCCGGCGGCGCGATGACGTCGGTCATGTTGGCGACCTATCCGGAGGTTTTCGCGGGAGGCGCGATCATTGCCGGGCTGCCTTACGGGGCTGCGTCGTCCGTGCAGGAAGCCTTCGAGGCCATGTTCAATGAACGCGCACTGTCGTCGCGCGCCCTGGGTGATCATGTCCGCGGTGCCTCCAGCCATCGAGGCCCGTGGCCGAAGATATCGGTCTGGCACGGGACGGCAGACAGCGTGGTCAAGCCAACAAACGGGGAGCATATCGTCAGCCAATGGCTGGATGTGCTGAAGCTGCCGGAACGCGCGTCGAGCGAGGGGCAGATCGGGCGGCATACCCGCCGCGTCTGGAGGGACGCTGACGGCGACACGCGGCTCGAAGCCTACAGCATCATCGGCATGGCGCACGGTGTGCCGTTGGCCACGGCAGGCACGGACTGTTTTGGCATAGCCGGTCCGTACTTCCATGACGTGGGCGTGTGCTCGACCTCCGAAATCGCGCGCTTCTGGGCGCTGGATACAGTTGCTGTCCGGTGGCGGCAGACGGCGGCGCGGTCGTCGACGGCCCTGGTTCATGCTGCGCCGAGCCTCGGCCTAGCCGCTGCTCGCGACCAGGCGCCGGCAGTCGACGCACGCCTTCACGATGCTGGCAGCGCGCGAGACCGGCACGCGGCACTCGAGCCAAGCGCGGTGATCGCGGCTGCTTTCAAAGCGGCTGGCTTGTCTGCGCGAGATCCGACGAGCCGTATTGGCTCACGCATGATCGATATCGGAGCTATCATCGCAGCCGCATTGAAGGCAGCCGGATTGAAGCGCAGCTAGCGCAGATACCTCGGCAAACGGAACCACTCCGGCGCGTCACGGGATGATCATGCCCTTGCCCATCTGCTGGCGGTCGAACTGCTGATAGGCCGCGACCGCGTCGTCAAGTTTGAAGCGGTGCGTGATCAGGCTTTCGATCGGTACGCCGCGCTCGGCGATGAAGCGGGCACAATCGTCCTGGCCCGACTTCGAGAAGGTCCACGATCCGTGCATGGTGATCTGGCGGCGGATGATGTCGTTGGAGACGTCGAGGGTGACGGTGCCGCCTTCGCCGACGAAGCACATCGCTCCGAACGTCCGCGTCGCGCGCACACCGGCGACGCGCGCGTCCGGATTGCCCGAGGTCTCGAGCACGTAGTCGGCGCCGCGCCCGCCGGTCAGCGCCTTGACGGCATCGGCAACGCCGGTCTTGCCCGAGTTGATCACGTGGTCGGCGCCGCAGGTCGTGGCGAGCGCCAGCCGCTCGTCCGAGATGTCGACGGCGATGACGCGCATGCCCATGGCCTTTCCGAATAGGGTGCCAGAGGTTCCAACCGGACCCTGGCCCGAGACGACCAGCGTGCCGCCGCCGGCCATGGTCATGCGCCGCAGCGCCGTGAACGCCGTGCCGGTGCCGCACGATACCGCAGCGCCGACCTCGAACGACAAGGCCTCGGGAAGCGGGATCAGCGTATGCGCGGGGCAGGCCATGTAGCGCGCGTGCGCACCGTGGCCGTTGTAGCCGTAGACGACCTTATCGGCACCCTTGCACAGTTGCGTCCACCCCGACAGGCAATCGGGACAGCCGCCGCAGCCGTGGTAGTGGTGCTGCATGACGCGCGCGCCGATCTTTGCGTTGCGGTCCGTCACCGATCTGCCGCGCGCGACGACGATGCCGCACGGCTCATGCCCGCCGATGAACGCGCCGTCACCGGCAGCGACCCCGAGCGCTTTGGCAGCGCCTGGACCACCACCTGGCGAGCGATAAAGATGCAAGTCCGTCCCGCACATGCCCGAGGCCTTGATCTCGAGCACCACGTCCTCGTCGCCGGGTGTGGGATCGGGAAAGTGCTGCAGCTCGACCTTGCGATTGCCGACGAATACGACGCCTTGCATGGCGTGCCTCCAGATTGATGGTTCGGGTCACTCGAATGATCTCTACTCGATATGATGCGGATAGATCCCGAATGGTAACCAGTCACATCCCTCACCGTCATGCCCGCGAAGGCGGGCACCCACGACATGCCATTGGCGGAGTTCAGGAGGTGGCCAGTGGCACATGATCGGGGCATCCGCACACGCAACACCGGATGCTTGACTGAAAGCGCAACGTTTCCCTGCTGAAACCCGTCGTGGGTGCCCGCCTACGCGGGCATGACGAGGGCAGTATGCATGAACACCGAGCAGCTAACTCATATCACAGGGTCTAAGTCGGGGATCACTTGAACTTCGGGATCACGTCGTGGCCGAAGCGACGCATCGAGGCCAGGATCTTTGCGTGCGGCAGGTAGCCAAAGCTCATCTGCGCGAGGACATGGCCGACGCCTGCCTCGCGCAGATCGGCGATCTGCTCGGCGACGTCGCGCGCCGTCCCGAAAAAGGCCGTATCGAGCGCGAAGCGCACGGCAGTCGCCTCGTCGATCTTCGGGTTTGTCCACGGGTTCAGCAAGGCTGGATCAAAGGTGAAGCCCGGCGGATTGAACGTCTCGCGGGCGTGGTTCATGTGCTGGCGCGTATGGGCGAGCGCCGCGGCGAGGCTCTCCTCGGCCTCAGGCCGGCTCTCGCCGACATAGACGTGGCGCCAGATGGCGGCTGATTGCACGAGCCGCTTCTGGGCGGCGGCGTCGAGCCCGCTCTCGGCTAGGCCCGCTGCATACAGCGATAGCCGCTTGGCAACGTCGGGCCTGGGCATGCGCACGGTCAGGATGGGCACGCCCTTGTGTCCGCAAGCGGTGAACGAGGCCGGCGATACGACGCTGTGCCAGACGGGGGGATGGGGGCGCTGCACGGGCCGGGGCCGCAGCTCGGGCAGGCTCACGTCGAAGTACTTTCCTTTGTAAGCGAACGGTGTCTCGACCCAGGCGCGCGTCATGATCTCGAGCACCTCCTCCATGCGTTCGCGCGCGTCGGCGCTGGTGAGGCCGAAGCCTGCGAACTCGTACTCGTTGAAGAGGGTGCCGCGGCCGACGCCGACGTCGAGGCGGCCGTTGGCGAGGTTGTCGAGCAGCGCCAGCTCGATCGCCAGCCGGACGGGATGGCGCAACGCCATCTGGATCACGGCGAAGCCGATGCGAATGCGGCTCGTCTTCATTGCGAGTGCGGCAGCGAACGGAATCGGATCGCAGTAGACGCTCTCGCCGGTGAAGCTGTGCTCGGTCAGCCAGACGCCGTCGAAGCCGCAGGCTTCTGCCGCGCAGGCCTGCTCCAACTGCTCGAAGATCGCGGCGCGGTCGTCCTGCGGCGAGGGCGCGTGCGCAAGGGTGAGCCAGCCGAACCGCATGAGGGCCTCCTGCTGCGATGGGTCTGCGCAAGCTAAGCAGGATGGCGCGCTCGAGCCAACAGAAGATGTCACACGCGCAGCAAGGCTGCTGCCGACGAGCAGGAGACCGCCACCGCGACTTGTCCCCAGGATCACAACCGAGCGGCATTAAGCGGCGGCAGAGGAGGCGTATCGCGAGGCGGCAGCGCTGCTCATTTCGCGCGCAAGGCTGCGCCAAGCGCGGCGGCCGGATGCTGCTCGAGCGAGAGCACGACGTTGCGCACGCGTGCGGCGGCGGCGTCGCTGATCGATAGGGCGGCGCAGGCCATGAACTTGGCGCTGACGCCGTCGACGTCGAGGGCCCGCTCGCCGGCGCCGCTGTTGACGCGCACGTGGCGGCGGATCTGGCGGCCATCGGCGAGCGTGACGATAAGACCGCCCGAGAAGTAGGTCGGAAAGGCCGAGTCGGGGTCGGCCTTGCAGGTCACCCGGGCGGTCAGCGCCAGCAGCTCGGGGTCGGCGAAGGCTGCCTCGGTCAGCTCGGCGAGGCCGAACCGTCCGCGCGCGAGGCAGGTCGCGATCACGAACTGGGCGCTGAATTTCGCCTCGTAGTCGGTTTTCGGTACGATCTTCGCCGCGTGCGGCAAGGCGACGATGTGCAGCGTCGGTTCGGGCAGCAGCGCCTCGACGGCGACGATGTCGGCCGCAACGATCTCGCGCGAGATCTCGATGCCAGCGTCCGCGCAGCCATGGATGAAATGGCAGACGGGATAGGGCTTGATCGCCGTCTCCGCGAGCTCCCAGCGGGTACCCAGGCCGCTGACGAGGCGCATCTTGTCGAGTCCCTCGGCATGCGCCTGGAAGTGCGTCTCGAACAAGCCGAACTTGCCCTCGTAGGGCCGTCGCGGCCCAACGAAGCCGTGCTTGGCGAGATAGGCGGCCGTGATGCCGGCGGTCGCGCCAGCCGGGGTGGAAGCGCTTGGTCCAGGCGCCCTCCTCGAGGAACACCTGGATGCCCGACGCCGTGCTGCCAGCGATCCCTTGCGCCATGGTGAGGCCCGTCGCGTCGAGGCCGAGCAGCTTGCCGGCGACGACGCTCGAGGCGAAGTGCGAAGCGATGGCCGTGGCGTGGAAGCCGGTGTGGTGGAAGCGGCCGTCGGCGGCGAGGCCGACGCGGATCGCGGTCTCCATGCCGGCGATGTAGGCGAGGAGGATGTCGGCGCCTGAGGCGCCGGTCGCCTCGCCGACGGCAAGGGCCGCCGGAAAGCTCGCCACCGTCGCATGGATGATGCTGGCTAAATGCGTGTCGTCGAAGTCGAGGCCGTGCATCAGGAAGCCGTTGGCGAGCGCGGCGTCGCGGGGCGAAAGGCCCTCGCTGCGGCCGATCACCGAGCAGGTGCCGCTGCCGCCCAGCGCGTAAATTCCGGCCAGAGCTTTCCCCGCGAACGGATAGGCATGCGAGGCGATGCCCGTCCCGAGCGCGTCGAGGATCTGCAGCCTGGCGCGCGCGCGAACGGCTGCCGGTACGTCGTCGAGGGTGAGGCCGGCGGCGAACTCGGCGATCCCCTCGGCCATCGAGCGGGAGGTGTTCGGGGTCTGCATCGGGCGTCTCCGTCGAGGCTTGGCTCACAGCGTAGCGTCTATGGAGCGCTACGGCGCGGCAATGGCAAGCGCGACGCTTCGGCGCGCCGATCCCCCCCGATGCCCGATGCCCCGGTGTGAGCAGTCCGGCGCTTGACAGGCCTGAGACCCCATTGCATTCCGGCCTGACGGCGCACGAGACTTCTGAGCGGGAGAAACCCATGGCGATCGCATTCGTTTTTCCGGGACAGGGCAGCCAGGCCGTCGGCATGGGCCGGGATCTCGCCGTTGCGTTCCCGGCCGCCAGCGCCGTGTTCGAGGAGATCGACGCAGCGCTCGGCCAGAAGCTGTCGCAGATCATGTGGGAAGGCCCGCTGGAATTGCTGACGCTGACCGAGAATGCGCAGCCCGCGCTGATGGCGCATTCGCTTGCGGTGATGCGCGTGCTCGAGGCCGAGAAGGGCCTGAAGCTCGCCGCCCAAGTGAAATTCGTCGCCGGCCATTCGCTCGGCGAATACTCGGCACTCGCTGCCGCCGGCACGTTCTCGATTGGCGATACGGCGCGCTTGCTGAAGCTCCGAGGGCAATCGATGCAGAAGGCGGTGCCGGTCGGCGTCGGCGCCATGGCGGCGTTGCTCGGCGTCGGCATGGACGTCGCTCGGGCGATCGCGGCCGAAGCTGCCCAAGGTGACTGTTGCGACGTCGCCAACGACAACGACCCGGGCCAGGTCGTGCTGTCGGGCCACAAAAGCGCGATCGATCGCGTCGCCGAGGTCGGCAAGAAGCACGGGCTCCGGCGCGCCATGCCGCTCCCCGTCTCCGCGCCCTTCCATTGCGCGCTGATGAAGCCCGCCGCCGACGCCATGGCCGAGGCGCTCGCCAAGGTCGCGATGAAGGCGCCCGTCGTGCCGGTCATCGCCAACGTGGTGGCCGCGCCGATCAGCGATCCAGCCGAGATCCGCCGCTGTCTCGTCGAGCAGGTGACGGGCACGGTGCGCTGGCGAGAGTGCGTGCTCGCCATGGCGGCAGCCGGCGTCACGCAGTTCTACGAGATCGGCTCGGGGAAGGTGCTGTCGGGCTTGGCGGGGCGCATCGACAAGAGCCTCAAGGCTCAGCCGGTGGGCACGCCGGCGGATATCGACGCGGCGATGGCGGGGCTGGTGTGGGCGTGATGCCCGATGGACTGCACCTGGGATGACGACAAAGCCCGCATCAATCTCGTCATGCACGGCGTCAGCTTCGACGAGGCCCAGCGCGTGCTGGTCGACCCTCATGTCCTGATTGAGGACGACTGGAGCGAGCCAAGCGAGCAGCGCCTTCGAGCGATCGGCTTGAGTGTCGGAAGAGTTCTTTTCGTGGTATTCGTAGAGATCGATGAAGATTTCGTTCGACTGATCTCGGCCCGGAAGGCCAACCGACATGAGCAAGATCGCTACTACAGGCAAGCGCTACCTTAAGGACGACCGCTGGCACGACGACACGGGTCCGATCGGCGGAACGCCCGCCGACTGGGAGCCGCCCATGTCCGACGACGAAGTGCATGAAGCAGCGTTGTCGGATCCGGACGCACAGCCGTCGACCCCGGAGCAACTCTCTCGCATGCGGCGGATCGCGTTCGCCAAGCACGTTCGCTGGAAATTGCGGCTCGGGCGGCAGGAGTTTTCGTCCCGTTTCGGCATCCCGCTGTCGACGCTGCAGGATTGGGAGAGCCACCGATCGGAGCCGGACGCTGCAGCGCTCTGCTATCTGCGCGTGATCCTCGCCAATCCGGATGGTGTCCGACAGGCCCTGGCCGGTGAGCTTGCCGAGCCAGTGAAATAGCATCGTTCGAGTGCCCGTCCGTTGCTCCCGAAGCGTGAGCCGGGTGGCTGAACTAGCGAGACGTCTTGAGTTCGATCAAGACTTCTGTCGATCTTTACGACACAGCCAGTAGTTCCGTGACACTGACCTCGAACCCGGGCGGATCGAAACGCAGCACGTCGCCGGTCCGCAGTGGTGCGAGCGTCGTGGCGCCCTTCGCATCGCGAGCATAGTGATCGACGCGCTCCTCGACCTGCCAGACGACGAGATAGTGTTGGACTGTTGGTAGTGAGAAGTACTCGGTGAGCTTTTCGACGGTGTCGCGCTTCACGCTGTCGGGCGAGACGACCTCGACGATGATCAATGGATCGTCGACGGTCAAGCTGTCAGGGTCGAAGTCTGCTCCGGCCGCAACGATTGCATCGGGCTCTCGCGTGGTTTCGTCGTCGATCACGATGCCTGCACAGCATACGGCGATGGCCCGTGGCCGTCGACAAGCTTGACGCCTTGGCGTCCCTCGCCCAGAAGTGCCGAAAATCGGCACCTCAGCCCCATCCCCAGCGAGGCCACATGTTCGACTTGACCGGCAAGACGGCCCTCGTGACGGGCGCGACAGGTGGCATCGGCGGCGCCATCGCCCGAACCCTGCACGCCCGAGGCGCCACGGTCGCTCTCTCCGGCCGGCAGGTCGACAAACTTGAAGCGCTCAAAGCCGACTTGAAGGAGCGCGCGGTCGTGTGCCCCTGCGATCTCGCCAACAAGGCGCAGGTTGCCGCGCTGATCGACGAGGCCATCAAAGCGCTGGGCGGCCGGCTTGACATCCTGGTCAACAATGCGGGCCTGACCAAGGACAATCTGCTCATGGTGATGAAGGACGAGCAGTGGGACGAGGTGATCGCGGTCAATCTCACGTCCACCTTCATGCTGATGCGGGCGGGCGCCCGCCATATGCTGCGCACCAGGTCTGGCTATGGCCGCATCATCAACATCTCGTCGGTGTCGGGCATCATCGGCAATCCGGGCCAGGGCAACTACGCCGCCTCCAAGGCCGGCATGATCGGCATGACCAAGTCGCTCGCCCGCGAGGTCGCCGCCCGCGGCATCACCGCCAACTGCATCGCGCCAGGCTTCATCAAGACGGCGATGACGGCGACGCTCAACGACAAGCAGAACGAGGCCATCATGGCGGCGATCCCGGCTGCCACTTTCGGCACGCCCGAGGACATCGCCTCGGCCGCCCTCTGGCTCGCCAGTACCGAGGCGCGCTATGTCACCGGCCAGACCATTCACGTTAACGGCGGCATGGTCATGCCGTGAGCTTCGCGTGCACGCCAAATCCCAGTTGAATTTGCGCTAGCAACGTTTCGGTGTCGAAGGGGCGCGGCGCAACGAGCCAGCTTCGCCTCGCATCAAGCCAAGGCCCCGAACTGGTCGCGGCTGAGGGCAACGTCCTTCACGATGCGCGACAGCAGACCTGGACCAATGATTTCGGTCCCGTGTACCGGTACAGTCGTTGAGCGGCCATCGCGATGGGCCATACGATGATGACTGCCGCGAATACGCACGACCTCGAAACCAGCCCGTGGTAGCCGTGCGATGATCTGTTCTCTCGTCAAGCGAGGCGCGCGGCTCATGAACCAACGGAAACCCGACGCACGCCAATGAACTCCAAGGAGTGAACGATAGAATCGGGCGCTGTTTCGAGATGCAGGGCAATAGCTTCTTTGATGCGTTCGAGCACCAAGTCGAGTGTTGGGGCTTGCGTATGGCAGCCAGGAAGGGCTGGGACGCTCGCCACATAGATACCGTCCTCGTCACGTTCGACGACTCCAGCCTTGCTGTCACGGATCGACATATCCGTAGCTTAGCATCGAGCGGGCATCACGTC
>JANOJW010000604.1:0-3337 GCA_031418955.1 Hyphomicrobiales bacterium
CGAGAAAATCGTCGACGAGGCGAAATCCCGCTGGCACGTCATCGACTGCGCCGTGATCCACCGCTATGGCGCGCTCCAGCCCAACGACCAGATCGTGATGGTGGCGGTGGCGAGCGGGCATCGCGGCGACGCCTTCGCCGCCTGCGAGTTCATTATGGACTACCTCAAGACGCAGGCGCCGTTCTGGAAAAAGGAGCAGACGCCGGAGGGTGCGAGATGGGTGGAAGCAAAGGCCGTCGACGACAAGGCGGCGGAGCGCTGGAAATGAATGCGGCAGGGTTCATTGCGGTGGGTGTCGGCGCGGTGGGTGTCGCCCCATTCGGCCACCATGCGCCCGCCCTTGAGGACCAGCCCCGAGGGACCGCCGCGCACGCGCACGTGGCCCGCCACCTCGCTCCACGGCCCCGTCTCGTTCCATTCGACAATGCCGACGTAACGCCCGTCCGGATAGTAGAAGTTGCGCGGCCATGGGCTCTCGGCGGCCTTGGCAAATTCGACGGCAGCGGCAAGCTTTGCCGCATCGAAGCCGGTTTCGGTGGGCGCAGACGTGACCCAGGCAGCGCCGTTGCCAGCAGGCGTGATGGTCGACGTCGACAATGGCATTGGAGCAGTCTTTCTGGCTGGCGCGTGCACCCACTGTCTTCCGACGAGTTAGCGCCATCGTCAACCGGAGAGGTTCTGCTGCCTGGACCACCGTCACGGCGGCAAGCGTCACTCGTGCAGGAGGAGAATGCCCTTCGACGTTTCGGTCTTCGACAGGCGGCCGAGGAAGCTCATGCCGAGCAGCGTCGTCTGCAGCTTGCCGCGCTCGACCACCGCGCCGCGCACGTTGCGCAGGATGATGTCGTCGATCTGCACGGTCGAGAGCATGACGGAGGCGACGCGCGCTGTGCCGTTGGCCGTCTGCACGCGCTGATTGAAATCACTGTCGCGCACGAAGATGCCGGCGGCTTCCGCGTCCTCGAACGGCATGGCGACGGTGGTCGCACCCGTATCGATCATCACCTGGACGGCGCGACCATTGATGTAGGCGGTCGTTTCGAAGTGGCCGTTGCTGCCGGCCCGGATTTCGACCGCACGGTCGCTACGTTGTTGCTCGGCCGGCTGCTCGATGCGGGCCGACGCGGCCGTTGCCACAGAAGCAATGTCGTCGGCGGTGATCCGGAGGCCGAGAGCGGTCCGAATGTCATCCTGATAGAAGAGCCCGCCGACGACCACGGCACCGGCGACGAGCCAGCCGCCCGCGAGTTTCAACGCGTCGAGAGAAGCTGACGAGATGGCCATCGCACGCTCACCGGCACGACGCGGCCGACACGCACGCGTCCGCTAATTCCTGAACGTAAGGAAGTTGCCGGCGAATTCATATGACCGCAGACGGCTTAAGAAAGTCATACCGAGCAGACTCTCCTTCAAGGCGCCTTGCTGGGTGACCAGCGCGTCGATGTTGCTGAGCGAAATGGACCCGATCGCCGCCGAGCGAAGCCGGACATGCGCCGCATAGGCGACCCCGTTCGCTGTCTGTACCGGAACCGTATACTTCAGTCGTGCGACGTCGATGCCGAGCTTCTTGGCGTCCGCCTGCTTCAGCACCACGGTCGACGCCCCGGTGTCCACCAGCATCGGCACGCTCGAGCCGTTGACCGTCACGTTGGCGATGAAATGCCCGTCTCCCCGGCGGCGGATGCGGATCGACTGCTCGCCCGTCGCCGCCTGCTCGGTCGTCTGTGCGGGCTGCGGCCCACCGAGTTCGGCTGCGATTCGGTAGCCGAACTGGCCGATCTCGTCGCGGTAGTTGAATCCGATCGCCGCGCCCATGCCAATGCAGAGCCAGAGCAGCACGGCCTTGACCGCCTCGCCGACGCGGCCGCGATAGGCCCGTCCGAACACCGACAGCGTCAGCAGAGCGAGGCCCATCACGCCGGCAACGGTGCCAAGATGCTCATTGTCGTAGCCGGCGATCATGAATGGGCTGTCGCTGAGCAGCGCGAACGCCGCCCCCGCCAGCAACAGCACGGCCAGGACGACACTCATCGAAGCGCCCCATCGGCAGCTTGCGCCTTGACCGCTCGCGTCGGCAGGGCAGCCATGATCCGGCGCCGCTCGGCGGCACTAAAGTTCGCCCAGCCCGCAATCTCGTCGATCGAGCGCCGGCAGCCGACACAGAGGCGGCTCGTCGCATCGATCACGCAAATCTTGGTGCAGGGCGTTTCCATCGCGGAAGTTTGGCCTCGGCGAGACGGCAATTTCGGGGCGGGCGGTTCGCTTGACAGCTGGATTTTAGGTAACACGCCGCCGCTTGGCAAATGCAACGTCGGCTCCGGCCACAACGAGAACAGGGGTATCACGCTTGGCTCGTCGACCGCGAACGAGGCTCACCGACCTGCGCTCGACTGGCAATGTTGATCGGCAAAGCCCATGCGCTGGATTTTTGTGCACGATATTTGGTGTACCGCGGATACTTGCCTAATTTTCAGGCACTGCGATCTCTGACACTAGCTGAGCTTCAGTAAAAATTCCAATATATCAAATGTTTAATCATAGATTCGCGACTGGCACAGAGCTTGAAACACACTTAACCGACTTTGCCGAGCGGGGGCGTGACCCGCCCAACGACAGGGGTCGTTACATGAAACTGATCACCGCCATCATCAAGCCGTTCAAGCTCGAGGAGGTCCGCACCGCGCTGACCGATCTCGGCATTCAGGGCATGACCGTCACCGAGGTGAAGGGCTACGGCCGCCAGAAGGGTCACACCGAGATCTACCGCGGCGCCGAGTACGTCGTGAGCTTCCTGCCCAAGGTCAAGATCGAGGCCGTGGTCGCGACCGGCGACGTCGACAAGGCCGTCGAGGCCATCACGCGTGCCGCCAAGACCGGCCAGATCGGCGACGGCAAAATCTTCGTCTCGCCCGTCGAACACACCGTCCGCATTCGCACCGGCGAGACCGACGACAGCGCGCTGTGAACCGCCGTCAATACGCAATGCAATCACCAGAAACGAACTGAACGGGGAACTTCGTCATGTCCGACCGCTTGTCACCAAGCCGGCTCGCAGCGCTTGCCGCTGCAGCCGGCGCCACACTCTTCGCCTTCGCCCTGCCAGCGCTCGCCGCCGATCCGGTGCCGAATAAGGGCGACACCGCCTTCGTGATGTTCTCGACCGTGCTGGTTCTGCTGATGACCATCCCGGGCCTCGCGCTGTTCTATGGCGGTCTCGTGCGCTCCAAGAACATGCTGTCCGTGCTCATGCAGGTGTTCGCGATCGTTTCGCTCGTGTGCCTGATCTGGGTGATCTACGGCTATAGCCTTGCCTTCACCGGCGGCGGTTCGCTCAACG